>JAKAXN010000106.1 GCA_021816565.1 Actinomycetes bacterium | reverse complement strand
CAGATCGCCGAGAACATGTACCTCTCGGAGAAGACGGTGAAGAACTACGTGTCCAACCTGCTGGCCAAGCTCGGCATGAGCCGCCGCACCGAGGCCGCGGTGTACGCGGTACGCCACCAGGGCCGGGGTGGGGAGGGACCGTCCCGTGGTTGAGCGGGTCATAGAGGTGCTGAGCCCGGAGCAGTGCCAGGACCTGCTCGGCCGGCACCACTTCGGCCGCATCGGCGTGGTCAGCGGCGGGGCCCCCGTGATCTTCCCGGTCAACTATGTCTACCGGGACGGGCGCATCGCCATCCGCACCGATGGCGGGACCAAGCTGTCGGCCGCCGCGCTGGCCCAGGTGGCGTTCGAGATCGACGGCGTCGACGACCACGACCGGACCGGCTGGAGTGTGCTGGTGCGCGGCACCGGCTACGACGTCACCGACTCGGTGGACGAGGTCAGCGCCCACCTGAGGGAGGCCGCGCTGGACACGTGGGCCCCGGGAGACCGGGAGCACTGGGTCAGGGTGGAGCCGGCCTCCATCACCGGCCGGCGCATACGCAACGGGTCCTGACCGGCCGGCCCGGCCCGGGGGCTCAGGCGGTGCGGTCCCGGCGGCCGTGCATGGCGACCAGCGAGTCCACCAGGTCGCGTCCCGGCCCCCCGGAGGTGGGCGGCTCGGGCCGGTACCGGCCCCCGGCCAGGGCGGAGACGGTGGCACCGGTGGAGTCGGCCAGAGCCTGGAGGTCGTAACCGCCCTCCAGCAGGGCCACCAGCCGGCCCGGGCGGGGAGCCCACCGCAGCACCGTCGTGGTGAGATCGGAGAAGTCGCCGGCGCTCCACTCCAGGCCGGCCAGGGGATCGGCCCGGTGGGCGTCGAATCCGGCCGAAACCAGGACCCAGGTGGGGTCGAACGCCTCCACCGCCGGCTCGACCAGCGCGTCGAAGGCCAGCCGGGCCACGTCGCCGGTAGCCCCGCGCGGGAGGGGGACGTTGATGGTGAGGCCGGGGGCGTTGGGGCCCCCGGTCTCCTGGGGCCGTCCGGTCCCGGGGTAGAGCGGCCACTCGTGGGTGGACACGTACATCACCCGCGGGTCGTCCCAGAAGATCTCCTGGGTGCCGTTCCCGTGGTGCACGTCCCAGTCGACGATCAGCACCCGCTCGCCCCGCTCGGCCAGCGCGGCGGCCGCCACCGCCACATTGTTGAGGAGGCAGAAGCCCATGGCCGTGTCGGACGTGGCGTGGTGGCCGGGGGGGCGGACGGCCACGAATGCGGCGTCGCCCTCACCCCGCTCCAGGGCCTCCACGGCGGCCAGACCGGCTCCGGCGGCCAGCACCGCGGCCTCCCAGGATCCCCCCGACACCGTCGTGTCGGGGTCCACGGCCCCGCCGCCGGCGGCCACGAAACCGCTGATCGACTCCAGGTAGTCGGGGCGGTGCACCCGCAGGAGCTCCTCGGGCCGGGCCACCCGGGGGGCCACCTGGACCAGGGCCTCGGCCGCGTCGCAGCGGTAGATGCCCCGCTCCACTGCCCGGAGCCGCTCCGCCCGTTCCGGGTGACCCCGGCCCGTGTCATGGAGGTCGGCCTGCGGCCCGGAGCTGACTACTACGACTCGCGACATTGGGATTCTCAAGCTAACGCCTCCCTGCTCCGGACACGACCATGCCAAGCGAAAGGGGCCTTTCGGCCCTGTCCGGGTCGGGGCTAAAGTCGGCAAATTGTCGGGGTGCTAGTCAACAGCGCTATCGAGCTGCTCACGGAGGCGGAGTGCCGGGACCTCCTGGCCGGCGAGCGGATCGGCCGCGTCGGCCTGTCGGTCGGGGCGCTGCCGGCGATATTCCCGGTCAATTACCGGGTGATCGACGGGGACATCTTCTTCCGCACGGGTGACGGCTCGAAGCGCCGGGCCGCGCTGCAGGGCGGCGTGGTCGGATTCGAGGTCGACCGGATAGACCCCGGGACGGCCAGCGGGTGGAGCGTCCTGGCCGTCGGGGTGGCCCGGGAGGTCCGCTCCGACGACGCCGCCCGACCCGACTATGACGGAATCGTTCCCTGGCCCGGAGGGGACAGGAGCCACCTGATCCGTATCCACCCGGAGATGGTGTCCGGCAGGCGGATCCCGCCCGCCGTCTAGAGGTGCTGCACGCGCCCGAGGCGGCCGCCTGGGAGCCGTGCGACGCCGTCCTGACCGACGGGGGGACCGTCCGGGTCCGGACCATCACGCCGGCCGACGCCCCGGAGCTGATCGCGCTGCACGAGCGGCTGTCGGACGAGACCGTCTACCTCCGGTTCTTCTCCTACCATCCGCACCTGACCGAGCGCGAGGTCACCCGCTTCACCACCGTCGACGGCGACGAGCGGATGGCCCTGATCGCCACCCTGCGGGGACGCATCGTCGGGGTGGCCCGCTACGACCGGTCGCCCGAGCGGCCGGGGGAGGCGGAGGTGGCGTTCCTGGTGGACGACGCCCACCAGGGGCGCGGGCTCGGGACGCTGCTGCTCGAGCACCTGGCGGCTTACGCCCGCACCCGGGGCATCCGCAGCTTCACCGCCGACACCCTGCCGCAGAACCAGCCGATGCAGGCGGTGTTCCGCCGCACCGGGTTCGTGGAGCAGGCCCGATACAGCGACGGCATCGTCAGGGTCCGCTTGGAGATCGAACCGACGGAGGCGACCGTCGAGGCCATAGAGAGCAGGTGGGCCCGGGCCTCGGCCCGCTCCATCGAGCGGGTCCTGCGACCCCGTTCGGTGGCGGTGATCGGCTGCGGGCGCCGCCCCGGAGGGATCGGTCACGAGGTCCTGCGCAACATCCTGGCCGGGGACTACCAGGGGCCGGTCTACCCGGTGAACCCCCGGGCCCGGTCGGTGGCCAGCGTGCCGGCCTACCCGACGGTGGCCGCGGTACCCGACCAGATCGACCTGGCGGTGATCGCGGTGCCGCAGCCGCAGGTGGCCGAGGTCGTGGAACAGTGCGCGGCGAAGGGGGTCAGGGGGCTGGTGGTGGTGTCGGCCGGTTACGCCGAGATCGGCGCGGTCGGGGCCGCCGCCCAGCGGGAGCTGGTGGCCCTCAGCCGGGGATCGGGGATGCGCCTGGTGGGCCCCAACTGCATGGGCGTGGTCAACACCGACCCGGCGGTCTCGCTCAACGCAACCTTCGCTCCCGTCGCCGCCCCCCCGGGCCGTATCGCCCTGTCCTCGCAGTCGGGAGGGCTCGGCATCGCCGTTCTCGAGGAGGCCCGGCGCCGCCAGATCGGGATATCCAGCTTCGTGTCCGTCGGCAACAAGGCCGACATCAGCGGCAACGACCTGCTCCAGTACTGGGAGCGTGACGACTCGACCGACGTCATCATGCTCTACCTGGAGTCGTTCGGTAACCCGAGACGCTTCGCCCGCGTCGCCCGGCAGGTGTCGCGCGCCAAGCCGATCGTGGCCGTCAAAGCCGGCCGCACCGTCGCCGGGGTGCGGGCCGCGTCCTCCCACACCGCCGCGCTGTCGAGCCCCGACGCCGCGGTCGACGCCCTGTTCCACCAGACCGGGGTGATCCGGGTGGACACCCTGGAGGAGATGTTCGACGTGGCCCAGGTCCTGGCCGGCCAGCCGCGGCCTGCCGGTCGGCGCCTGGCGATCGTCGGCAACGTGGGCGGCCCGGGGATCCTGGCCGCCGACGCCGCCGAGTCGGCCGGCCTGGAGGTGCCGGAGCTCTCGCCGGCGACCCAGGACCGGCTGCGGGGCTTCCTGCCCGCCGAGGCCGGGGTGCACAACCCGGTCGACATGGTGGCCTCGGCGTCGGAGGCCGACTACGAGCGGGCCATCCGGGCCGTCCTCGACGACCCGGGCATCGACGCCGTGCTGGCCGTATTCGTGCCCACGACCACGGTGAGGGCTCCGGGTGCGGCCCGGGCCATCACCGCCGCGGCCGCGGTGACCGACAAGCCGGTGGTGGCCACCTTCCTCGGGGTGGAGGCTCCCACCGCCGCCCTGGCTTCCCGGGACCGGTGGATTCCCGCCTTCGCCTTCCCCGAGCCGGCCGTGCGGGCCCTGGCCCGGGCGTGCGACTACGGGGAGTGGAGGTCCCGACCGGAGGGCCGGACCCTCGACCCCGAGGGGCTCAGGCCGCTCGACGCCCGCACCGTCGTGCAGACGGCGTTGGACGAGAGTGACGGTCCGGTGTGGCTGGACCCGGTCCGGGCGGCTCAGGTGCTGCGGGCCTACGGGATCGACACCGTGGAGAGCCGCCTGGTGGCCGACGAGGACGCGGCGGTGGTCGCCGGCCAGGAGATCGGCTGGCCGGTGGCCGTGAAGGCGGTGGGTCCGGATCTGGTGCACCGCACCGACATGGGCGGCGTGGCCCTGGCCGTGGGATCGGCGCAGCAGCTGCGGGCCGTCTACGCCTCCATGCGGGAGCGACTCGGTGCCGCCATGACCGGGGCGGCGGTGCAGGCGATGGCCGAACCCGGGGCGGAGACCATCGTGGGGGTGGTCCAGGACCGCTCGTTCGGGCCGCTGCTCATGTTCGGCAGCGGAGGAGTCGACGTGGAGGTCTTCGGTGACCGGGCGTTCCGGGCCCTGCCGCTCACCGACCTCGACGCCGCGGAGCTGGTACGGGCCCCGAAGGGGTCGGCCCGGCTCTTCGGCTACCGGGGGTCGGAACCGGCCAATGTGGCCGCCCTCGAGCAACTGCTCATGAAGGTCGGGAGGCTGGCAGAGGACCTGCCAGAAGTCTCGGAGATGGACCTCAACCCGGTCATAGCCACCGCCGACGGGGTGATGGTGGTCGACGCCAAGATCAGGATCGAGAGGCTCGGGCCCCGCCCCGATCCCACGCTGCGCCGGCTGCTCTGATCGGGACTTTCGTCCCTATGTCCGGTGGTCCTGCATCGCTCAGTATGCACATACCGGCCTGACGGTCGGGCGATCTGTTCAAGGGAGGACGATGCTTACCGCTGGCCTTGTGGACCTGACCCATCCCGGCTACTACCTGCACTGGGGTGTCATACAGATATCGGCGGCCAACGCCTTGGTGATCGTGCTGATGCTGCTGGTGTTCGCAGCCGCCGTACTGATCCCGTTCCCGAAAGACCACAGCTGATGGCGTCCGTGGACGTCCGCAGCGACCACCGGCCGCCCAGCCCGACGTGGACCGGACAGCTCCGTGACCGGCTGGTCAAGACCCTCCCGCCGGACCAGATGCTGCCGGACCGCCAGCCCGCCTATGTGGCCAGCTGGATCTACGTGTTCGGCGTGGCCACCCTGGCCGGCCTTCTGTCGGTCATCGTGTCAGGAACGATCCTCGTCCTCGAGGGGCCGACCTGGTGGCACACCTCCACGGTCGGGCACTTCGTGAATTCACTGCACCTGTGGAGCGTGGAGCTGTTCTTCTTCTGCATGGTCGTACACCTGTGGGGGAAGTTCTTCATAGCGGCTTGGCGGGGCCGGCGGGCCCTCACCTGGATCACCGGAGCCGTCGCTTTCGTGGGCTCCATAGGGGCCGCCTTCACCGGCTACGTGGTGCAGACCAACTTCGATTCGCAGTGGATATCCACCCAGGCCAAGGACGGGATGAACTCGGTGGGCATCGGGGCCTGGTTCAACGTGCTCAACACGGGCCAGATGCTGCTGTTCCACGTGATGCTCCTGCCGCTGATCGTCGGCCTCATCGTGATCCTCCACATCCTGATGGTCCGCCGCCGGGGCGTGGTCCCGCCCTTCGGTGCGGCCGAGGCGCTGGCGGCAGCCGGCCCGCCGGCCGCGACGGGGCCGGTCGCGCCGGCGGGTGCGCATCCGGGGGAGGAGAAGTGAGGGCCCCCGGCCGGCCGCGGTCGCGGGCGGCCGACGCCGAGGCCGCCAAGTGGACCGGGCCGACCCGTCGCTACGACCTGCTCAAGGAGTTCGTGGTGGCCTGCGGGGTGGTCGCGGTGATCGTGGTGATGCTGGCCGTGGTGTTCGGCTCTCCCGACGAGAAGGCCGTATCCATCCGCCAGTGGTCGCGGGTCACCCCGAGCGACTTCGTGGCCACCGCCGCGACCGAGCTGGACGGAACCAGCGCCACCGCCACCTACGGCGCCCCCTACAGCTACACGTCGGGGGCCAGCCAGAAGATCGGGCCCCTGCCGCTGGCCGACTGGGGCGGGGTGAGGATACCGGTCGACACTGCGAACGACTTCGTCGTCAACCCCCTGCGCACCCTGGTGGGTGATCCGGTCCTCAGCGCCGCGCTGAGGGTCTGGAACGCCGCCCCTGCATCGGTCCGCCAGGGATGGGCGTCCTCGTACGATCAGGCCCTGAGCGCGGCCCCGGACAACAACCCGGCCCGGGTCAAGCCCGGCAACTACGGCCCTGTACCCGTGATGCTCAACCGCCTGCTGGGAATGGCCAGGTCGGGAGCACTCGACGGGGCGCTCACCAGCGCCAGCGGCTTCTACACCCTCAACTACACCCAGCCGCTGCTGTTCCTCAACGACGGCAGCTACCTGGGCGACCTGGCCACCGCCCAGCACCTGGCCGGCGACCAGTGGGGGATGATGAACGAGACGGGCAACTTCCCCGGCCAGGCCTGGCTGTGGCTCTACACCTTCTGGTACCAGATCTCGCCGTTCAACACCTCGGGTAACGCCGACGCCCTCATCTGGGGGATCATGGCCATCCTGACGCTGGGCTTCATCCTGGTGCCGTTCATACCGGGTGTGCGGTCCATCCCCCGGTGGGTTCCCCTGCACCGCCTGATCTGGAGGGACTGGTACTCGAACCACCCGGCCGGAGGGCCGTCCGGCGGTAGTGTCCGTGCCGGCCCCCGATCCCCAGTGGACACGTCGGTCTAGCCTCGCCGGGTGCTCGCCGACGCGCCCACCATCATCCGACTGTCGCTTCACGTGCTGGCCGCCACCATCTGGGTTGGCGGCCAGTTCACGTTGGCCGGCCTGGTCCCGGTGCTGCGCCGCTCGGGCGTCGACGTCGCTCCCGCGGCGGCCCGGCAGTTCGCCCGGCTGGCCTGGCCCGCTTACGCGGTACTGCTGGCGACCGGGATCTGGAACATCGCCGCCACCCACCCGGGCCGGCTGGACCGCGCCTGGCAGGCGGTGCTCGGAGCCAAGATCGGGGTCTTCCTGCTGTCGGGGCTGTCGGCGTGGATGCACCAGCGCTCCACCCGGCCCCGGGACCTGGCCATATGGGGGGCGCTCACCGGGGTTACGGCCCCGGTCGCCCTGGTCCTGGGGGTGGCCCTGGCCGGGTGAGCAGTTGGTGGTTTCGGACCCGGTCCGGAGGGGGTACCTTCCGGGGGTCGGACGAACGGAGGCTTCGATGACCGCAGTCGCGTCCGAGGGCGCATCGACCGATACGACGACGTCGGCTCCCGGCCCCGCAGACCTGGCCTCCCGGTACCGCCAGGTGCGGGCCTTCACCGAGCGGCTGGCCGATCCGCTCTCCGCCGAGGACCAGACCGTCCAGTCGATGCCCGATGTGAGCCCCACCAAGTGGCACCGGGCCCACACCAGCTGGTTCTTCGAGACCTTCCTCCTGGTCCCGCATCTGCCCGGCTACCGGGTGTTCCACCCCGAATTCGCCTACCTCTTCAACTCGTACTACGAGGCTGCCGGCCCCCGCTACGCCCGGGCCCGGCGGGGTTGCGTGTCGAGGCCCGGATGCTCGGAGATCGCGCAGTACCGCCGGCACGTGGACGCCGGCATGGACGAGCTGCTGGGGGCCCCGGCCGATCCGGCGGTGATGGCTCTGACCGAGCTCGGGATCAACCACGAGCAGCAGCACCAGGAGCTGCTGCTCATGGACATCAAGCACGTGCTTTCGCTCAGCCCGCTCGACCCGGTGTACACCCCGCCCGCCGCCCGGCCAGGCCCCCAGCGGGCCGGTGCCCCCGGGTGGGCCGCTCACGGCGGCGGGGTGGTGCGGGTGGGCCACGACGCCTCGGGTTTCGCCTTCGACAACGAGGGGCCGGCCCACGAAGTGGTGGTCGAGCCGTTCCTCCTGGCGGACCGCCTGGTGACCTGCGGCGAATGGATGGACTTCATGGCCGACGGCGGGTACGGCCGCGCCGGGCTGTGGCTCTCCGACGGCTGGGCTGCGGTGCAGGCGGGTGGCTGGGAGGCTCCCCTGTACTGGGAGCGCCGGGACGGCACCTGGACCGTCTTCACCCTGGGCGGCCGCCGGCCGGTCGACCCGGACGAGCCGGTGTGCCACGTCAGCTACTTCGAGGCGGACGCCTTCGCCGCCTGGGCCGGGGCGCGCCTGCCCACCGAGTTCGAGTGGGAGGCGGTGGCGGCCGGCTGGCCGGTGCAGGGACAGCTCACCGACCCGGCCGGCGTGCACCCGGCCCCCTCCGCGGGGGCCTCGATGTTCGGGCAGGCGTGGGCCTGGACGTCGTCGGCCTACCTTCCCTACCCCCGCTTCCGACCGGCGCCCGGCGCTGTCGGGGAGTACAACGGGAAGTTCATGGTCGGCCAGCACGTGCTGCGCGGTGGCAGCTGCGCCACCCCCGAGGGCCATGTCCGGCCGACCTACCGCAACTTCTTCCCCCCCGGCGCCCGGTGGCCCTTCACCGGTGTCCGCCTGGCCCGCGACAGCTGAACCCGGGGCAGCCCGGCCCGGTGATCCCCCCTAGGAGGCATGTGACCCAGACGCTGACAGTCGAAGTGCTCGTCCGGCCCGAGGACCGCCGAGCGGCCATGGAGGACGACGTCCGGGCCGGCTTGGCCGCCCCGCGGAAGTCGATACCCCCGGTCTGGTTCTACGACGAGACGGGCAGCCGCCTGTTCGACCAGATCACCAGGCTCCCCGAGTACTACCTGACCAGGGCCGAGCGGGCCATCCTGGCGGAGCGGGCGGCCGAGATCGCCGAGCGGTCCGGGGCCGACACCCTCGTGGAGATCGGGTCGGGGACCTCGGAGAAGACCCGGCTGATCCTCGATGCCATGGCCGACTCCGGGCGGTTGCGGACCATAGTCCTGCTCGACATCAGCGAGGAGGTGCTGCGCGAAGCGGCCCGGGAGCTCGGCCGCCGCTACGACGTCGACGTTCGGGCCGTCGTCGGTGACCTCCGGCGGGACCTGGACCGCCTCGGGGGCGCCGGCCGGCAGCTGTGGGCGTTCCTCGGCAGCACCATCGGCAACTTCCCCCCCGGCGAGCGCCGGGACCTGCTGGCGCAGTTCCGCCGGGCCATGGGGCCCGGTGACAGCCTGCTGCTCGGGACCGACCTCGAGAAGGACACCGACCGGCTGCTGGCCGCCTACGACGACCCCGCCGGCGTTACCGCCCGGTTCGACCTCAACGTGCTCAGCGTGCTCAACCGGGAGCTGGCCGCCGATTTCCAGCCGCAGCGCTTCACCCACCGGGCGGTGTGGAACCCCGAGTGCCGCTGGATCGAGATGCGGCTGCGCTCGGACCATGCCCAGACGGTGCGCATCCGCGAGCTCGACATGGAGATCACCCTCGAGGCGGGGGAGGAGATCCTCACGGAGATCTCCTCCAAGTTCGACCGCCGGGCCCTGCCGGTCGAGCTGGACGCGGCCGGCCTCGACCTGCTCTCGGCCTGGACCGACCCGACCGGTGATTTCCTGCTCTCCCTCGCCGGCCCCGGCCGGGGGTGACGACCCGAGCGATTGGTATAGCCTGCCCCGATTGTGGCCCGAGCAAGCAACAGTCGCCGAGCCGTCATCTGCGGCCTGGGGCTGACCGAGATGGGGGCGGTCTACGACCGCTCCTCGGCCAGCTTCGCCGCCGAGGCGGTCCGCCTGGCCGCCGCTGACGCCGGCCTGGCCCTCACCGAGATCGACGGTCTTCTCACCTCCAGCGGTACCAGTGGCGGGGTCGGGTTGGGGCTCCAACGGGACCTCGGCCTGGTCGACCTGAAGCTCCTGTCGGAGATGCAGGCTTTCGGGTCGACCGCCGGCGCCATGGTCCAGTTCGCGTCGATGGCCGTCGAGTCGGGCATGGCCGAGGCGGTGGCCTGCGTGTTCGCCGACGCCCCGCTGCGGCCCGGGCGCTCGGCCGGCGACGTCTACAGCGGCGGGCGCCGGCCCGGTCAGTCCTCCTCGGCCCTGCCCCCGCCGTCGGGCTGGGGCGGCCTGCTGATGGCCACCGGGGTGACTGGTGCCAACACCATGTACGCCCTGGCCGCCCGCCGGCACATGCTGCGCTACGGCACCACCACCGAGGACTTCGCGGCCATCGCCGTGGCCCAACGGGCGTGGGCGCGGCACAACCCGCGGGCGCAGATGCGCGACCCGATCACCATCGAGGACCACCACGCCTCCCGCTGGATCGCCGACCCGTTCCGCAAGCTGGACTGCTGCCTGGTCTCCAACGGTGGGGTGGCGGTGATCGTGACCACCGAGGAGCGGGCCGCCTCCCTGGCCCAGCCGCCGGTTCACGTCCTCGGCTGGGCCCAGAGCCACCCGGGCCGGCTCTTCGACCGGGACCCCAACTTCGGCCTGGTGACCGGTGCGGCCCGGTCGGGACCGGAGGCTCTCGGCATGGCCGGGCTGAAGCTGTCCGACGTGCAGGTCGCCGAGCTCTACGACTGCTACACCTACACCGTGCTGGTCTCGCTCGAGGACTACGGCTTCTGCGAGAAAGGCGAGGGCGGGGCCTTCGTCTCCAGCGGGGCCATCGGCCCGCAGGGCAGCCTCAAGCTGAACACCGGAGGTGGACAACTGTCGTCGTACTACATGTGGGGCATGACCCCCCTGTCGGAGGCCATCATCCAGGTGCGCGGTGAGGGAGGCGACCGCCAGGTGCACCCCCACGACGTGGCCCTGGTCAGCGGGAACGGCGGCATACTCGACCACCACTCCACCCTGCTGCTCGGATCGGACCGGTCGTGACGGTCGGACCGGTGGCCCGCAACCGCCACAGCGAGGCCTTCTTCGACGGCACCGCCCGGGGCCAGTTCCTGCTGCGCCGGTGCCGGCCGGCCGGCCACTGGTGCCGGCCGCAGGCCGAGGTGTGCGGGGAGTGCGGTTCCACGCAGTTCGACGAGGCCCCGGCCGGCGGGGCGGCCCGCCTGGTCAGCTGGGTGGTGGTGCCGGAGCGGCCCCGCGGCGAGGGCCCGGCCGGCGAGCCCAACATCCCCGCCATCGTGGAGTTCGCCGAGGGCCCCTGGTGGTGGTCCAAGCTGGTGGGCGCCGACCCGTCCACCCTCTACGAAGGCCAGCCGCTGCGTCTCATCTTCGAGAGCGCCGAGGGAGGCGAGGCGGTGCCGGTCTTCACCCCCGACGGCGGGGCCGGGGCTTGACCCCGGCGGCCGGCGGGACCGCGGCCGAACTGCTGGTCCACTGTCTCGAGCAGGAGGGCGTCGAGTACGTCTTCGGCATCCCCGGCGAGGAGAACATCCGCTTCACCGAGGCCCTGACCCGCTCGTCGATCCGCTACATCCTGACCCGCCACGAGCAGGCCGCGTCGTTCATGGCCGAGATCTACGGCCGGCTCACGGGCCGGGCCGGGGTGTGCTCCGCCACACTCGGTCCCGGCGCCATCAACCTGCTCCTCGGGGTGGCCGACGCCACCACCAACAGCACCCCGCTGGTCGCCCTGTCGGCCCAGGTCGGGCTCGACCGGATCTACAAGGAGTCCCACCAGGGTGTCGACCTGGTGTCGATGTTCGCCCCGGTGACCAAGTGGGCGGAGATGGTCCCGGCTCCGGCGGCCATCCCCGAGATGACCCGCAAGGCCTTCAAGCTGGCCCAGACGGAGCGGCCCGGAGCGGTGTACCTGGCCGTGCCCGAGGACGTGGAGTCCGCGCCGGCGCCGCCCGGTCTGGCCCCTCTGCGGCTGAACGTACCCCGCCCGGACGAGCCTTCCCCGCAGCAGATACGCCGGGCCGCCGACGTGCTCGACGGTGCTTCGCACCCGGTGGTCCTGGCCGGCCACGGCGCGGCCCGCGCCGGGGCGTCGGAGGCCCTCCTGCGCTTCTCCGTGGAGCTGGGGCTGCCGGTGGCCACCACGTTCCACGGCAAGGGGGTCTTCCCCGACGACCACCCGAACGCCCTGGGCGCGGTCGGGTTCATGCGCCACGACTACGTCAACTTCGGCTTCGACGCGGCCGACGTCATCATCGCCGTGGGCTACGAGCTGCAGG
>JAKAXN010000627.1 GCA_021816565.1 Actinomycetes bacterium | reverse complement strand
CTGACCGGCCGGGGCCAGACGGTGGCGGTGTTCGAGCTGGCCCCCCACGCGGCCAGCGACGTGTCGGCCTACGAGTCGTGCTTCGGCCTGTCCAACCCGGTCACCACCGTGCCCGTCGACGGTGGCGGCACCCCCGACCCGGGCGGCACCGGCGAGGCCAACCTGGACATCGAGCAGGTGATCACCCAGGCCCCCGGGGCGTCGGTCCTCTCCTACGAGGGTCCCAACAGCCAGAGCGGGTCCTACGACACCTGGAACGCCATCGTCAGCCAGGACCGGGCCGCGGTCATCTCCAGCAGCTGGGACCTGTGCGAGGTGGACTCGTACTCATCGGGTGAGATCTCCTCCATGGGGGTGCTGCTCCAGCAGGCCGCGGCCCAGGGCCAGACCGTCCTGGTGGCTTCCGGGGACAGCGGCTCGGAGGGCTGCTACCAGTCGGACGGCACGACCGGCCTGCAGGTGCAGTACCCGGCCTCGGACCCCAACGTCACCGCGGTGGGCGGCACCTCGCTCCTCGCTCCCGGCGACGAGGTCACCTGGAACTCCTGCCAGGGCCAGGAGAGCCTGACCTGCGCATCGAACTACCAGGGCCAGGCGGCCGGGGGCGGCGGGCTCTCCCGTTACGAGAGTCGGCCGTCCTACCAGCCGGCGGCCCTGCAGTGGCCCACCGCCCAGCCGTGCGGTACGTCCTGCCGGGAGGTCCCCGACATCTCGGCCAACTCCGGGGTGGGGATGGTCCTCTATTCGGGCGGGCAGTGGGACGTCGGGGACGGGACCAGCTTCGCCGCGCCGTTCGTGGCCGGCCTGGTCGCCGACCGCAACCAGGGCTGCGCCGCCCCGACCGGGCTGTTCAACCCGGTGCTGTACCGCCTGGCCGCCCAGGGCGGCTACGGCACCGGCCTCCAGGACATCACCTCCGGCAACAACGACATGACCGGCAGCAACGGCGGTGCCTACCCGGCCGGTCCCGGCTACGACGGGGCCACCGGGCTGGGCTCGCCCGTCTTCAGCGGGCTCACCTGCCCGGAGGTGACCTCGGTGGTGCCGGCCTCGGCCGCCCCCGGCACCGAGGTGACGGTGTACGGGACTGGCCTCGAGGGGGCGACCATATCGTTCGGGTCCTCCGCCGCGGTGGCCGTCAGCGGGTCGGCCACCGCCGCCACGGTCACGGTCCCGGCCGGGGCCGGCACCGCTTCGGTCTCCGCCGCCGGCGCCCTCGGGCGGGGCACTCTCAGCGCCTCGTTCTCCTTCGCCTCGGCCACCACCGGCGCAACGGGCACCACCGGCGCAACGGGCACCACCGGTGGAACCGGCACGACCAGCGGTACCGGCACCACCGGGACCGGCAGCACCGGCACCACCAGCACCTCGGGCACCGCCGCCCCGGCTCCCGCCCCGAGCACCACCGGCACATCCACGGTGGGCTCGGCCCTGCCCTCCACCCCCGGATGTCCCGCCCGGTCGGGGGCCGCCCTGCCCGGTGCCGCCGGCATCGCCGCGGTGCAGACCGGGGGGTGCCCCGGCTACCTGGTCGTCGACCCGGCCGGCCAGGTGTCGGCCTTCGGGGCGGCGGTGTGGCGGGGTGACCTCTCCGGCGTGCACCTGAGCGCCCCCATCATCGCCATCGAGTCCACCCCCGACGGCGGTGGCTACTGGCTGCTCGGCGCCGACGGCGGCATCTTCAACTTCGGCGACGCCGGCTTCTACGGCTCGACCGGCGGCATCCACCTGGCCGCCCCGGTGGTCGGCATGGCCTCCACCCCCGACGGCCGGGGGTACTGGCTGGTCGCCCGCGACGGCGGGGTGTTCTCCTTCGGCGATGCCGGCTTCCACGGCTCGACAGGTGGTATCCGCCTGGCCCAGCCGGTGGACGGCATGGCCGTGGCCCCCGGTGGCAACGGATACTGGCTGGTGGCCCGCGACGGCGGGGTGTTCGCCTTCACCTCGGACGGGTTCTTCGGGTCCCTCGGCGGGGTGCACCTGGCCCGCCCGGTGGTGGGGATGAGCGGCACCGCCGACGGGCGGGGCTACACCCTGGTCGGATCCGACGGCGGGGTGTTCTCCTTCGGCGACGCCCCCTTCTACGGCTCCCTCGGCTCCAATCCCCCGGCCAGCCCCGTCGTCGACCTGTCCCCGGCACCGGCCGGCGGGGGGTACTACCTCGTCACCGGGGCCGGCCAGGTGTACACGTTCGGGCCGGGAGCCACCTACTTCGGCAGCGTGTGAGTCACCGCCACCCGTAGCTCGGCGTCGACCGCTGGAGGAACGCCCGCCGCTGCTCCGCCGCGTCGTCGGTCTGGAGGGCGAGTATCTGGGTCCGGTTCTCCAGGTCGATGGCGGCCTGCTGGCTGGGGATCTCCAGCGCCGACCACATCACCTCCTTGGTCATCCACACGCCGAACGGGCTGTTGGCGGCGATCTCGTCGGCCACCGAGAAGGCCGCCTCCATCAGCGCCTCGTCGGGCACCACCTCGGCCACCATGCCTATCCGGTGGGCCTCGTCGGCCGGGATCAGCCGGCCGGTCAGCATCAGCAGGTGGGCGTGGCCGGCGCCGACCAGCCGGGGGAGCAGCCAGCTGACCGAGATGTCACAGCCGGACAGGCCGATCCGCACG
>JAKAXN010000626.1 GCA_021816565.1 Actinomycetes bacterium | reverse complement strand
CAGCCCTGGGGGGACACCGCCTCGCTGCGGGTGGAGCTCACCGACGACCACAGCAGCCTCACGGTGGCCTTCCACGGCCGCCGCCAGATCGCCGGGCTCACCCCCGGCAGCCGCATCGTGGTCGAAGGGACCATCGCCGAGACCAGGGGCCGCCTGGCCATGGTCAACCCCCACTACGAGTTCCTGGCGTCCCCCGACGGCGAGGAGGACTAGGCCGGCCGTGGCCGGATTCGACGGCGGCGCCTACCAGGCCCGCCTGGACGCCCTGGCCGCATCCGGCGTGGAGATGCACGGGGAGGCATCGCTGGTCCGGTCGTACCGGCCGGCCAGCGTCCTCGACGCCGGGTGCGGCACCGGCCGGGTGGCCATCGAGCTGGCCCGCCACGGCATCGACACTGTCGGCGTCGATCTCGACGCGTCGATGATCTCCGAGGCCCGACGGCGGGCTCCCGACCTCACCTGGCTCGAGGCCGACGGGGCGGGACTGCGCCTGGGCCGCCGCTTCGACGTGGTGGTGATGGCCGGCAACGTGCCGATCTTCTGCCCGGGGCCGGCCCGGCCGGACCTGATCGCCAGTTGCGCCCGGCACGTCAACGACGGAGGCCGGCTCATCTCGGGGTTCCAGCTGGGCCGCGGCTACACCCTCGCCGAGTACGACCGGGACGCGGCCCGGGCCGGGCTGGTGCTGGAGGACCGGTGGGCGACCTGGGACCGCGGACCGTTCGGTCACGGGGGCGACTACGCCGTGTCCGTGCACCACCGGCCGACCGGACCCGCAGTTTGAGCTCCCGACGCCCTGGTAAACACAGAGGCATGAGCACCAACGTCGCCATCAAGTCCGGGACCTTCGAGCTGGGCGGCGAGCGCTCCGTGACCAGGCTCGGCTACGGGGCCATGCAGCTGACCGGCAAGGGCGTGTGGGGCGACCCGGCCGACCCCGATGAGGCCGTCCGGGTCCTGCGCCGGGCCGTCGAGCTGGGTGTGGACTTCATCGACACCGCCGACTCGTACGGCCCGTTCGTGTCGGAGATGCTGATCAGGAAGGCCCTGCACCCCTACCCGGAGAACCTGACGATCGCCACCAAGGCCGGGCTGACCCGGACCGGCCCCGGCGAGTGGCACCCGGTCGGGCGGCCCGAGTACCTGCGCCAGCAGTGCGAGCTGTCGCTCCGTCACCTCGGCTTGGAGCGCATCGAGCTGTACCAGCTGCACCGGATCGATCCGCAGGTACCGCTCGAGGATCAGATCGGCGAGCTGGTGAAGCTGCGTGACGAGGGCAAGATCGCCCACATCGGGCTGTCCGAGGTCGACGTCGAGGAGCTGCAGAAGGCCCGGGAGCTGGCTCCCATCGTGTCGGTGCAGAACCTCTACAACCTGGCCAACCGCAAGGCCGAGGACCTGCTCGACTACTGCGAGACCAACGGTATCGGCTTCATCCCGTGGTTCCCGCTGGCCACCGGGGACCTGGCCCGACAGGACGGCCCCCTCAGGGACCTGGCCGCCAAGAAGCAGGTGTCACCCTCACAGCTGGCCCTGGCCTGGCTGCTGCACCGCTCCCCGGTCGTGCTGCCGATCCCCGGCACGTCCAGCGTGGCCCATCTCGAGGACAACATGGCCGCCGCTGGCATCGAGCTATCCGACGAGGAGATGAAGGACCTCGACGGCATCGCCTGACCGTCCCGCTCCGGTCCCATCGCGGGAGATCTCCGCCAGCGGGCGGAGATCTCGCCCGTCGGGGACCGGGCCGCGATCGGGCTAGAGGGAGAAGAGGCGGGCGCCGTTGTCCCAGAGGATCTGCCGCATCCACCCGGCGCCGAATCCCAGCCGGTCGAGGCCGGATACCTGGGCGGCGAAGGCGTGGGGGATGGTGGGGAAGTCGGACCCGAACACGATCCGCTCCCCCAGGCTCTCCACCCGCTCCAGAAGCCCCTCAGGGTATTCCGACAGGTAGGGCGGGTCGGTGAAGACCATGGCGGTGTCGAACCACACCGACGGGTGGTCCTCGGCCAGCTCGATGAACTCCCGGAAGTCCGGAGCCCCCATGTGGGCGATGACCAGGCGTAGCCCCGGGAACCGTCGGAGCAGCCGCCGCACCGGTTCGGGACCGCACCATTCCTCGTTGCCCGAACCGTCGGCCACCGCCCCGGCGTGGATCACGACGGGGGTAGCGGCGTCCTCGAGCAGGGCCCATGCCCCTTCGAGCAGCGGGTCGGTGGCGTCGAATGCCCCGACCTGCAGGTGCACCTTGACGCAGCGGCCTCCCAGCGCCAGGCAGCGCCTCACTTCCGCCGCCACGCCCTCCTCCGGGAACATCGTGAAGGTCGGGATCACCCCGCCCCCGGCGGCGGTCAGGCCCAGGGTGTGGTCGTTGAGGAACCGCAGCATCCCGGGACGGTGGGCGTAGGCCAGCGCGGTGTGGTGGCGGACGCCGAGGCCGGCCAGGGTGTCCAGGCGGTCCGCCGCCGGCAGCCGGTAGGTCACCGGCCAGGCCGGGGTGAGGCCGTCGAACCACCTCCACACCGCCTCCTGCACCCGGTCCGGGAGGAAGTGCACGTGGGCGTCGATGATGCCGGGCACGCCCAGCCGGTCCAGGTAGTCGGGGACCTCCTCGTCGGTCATC
>JAKAXN010000105.1 GCA_021816565.1 Actinomycetes bacterium | reverse complement strand
GACCGGTGCCCGGCCCGCCGGCCCGGGGGCCGGGGGCGGGTGGGCCGGCGTCCGGCCCGCCGGTGACGGTGGCGGGGACAGCAGGGGGGCCGACGACCCGACCCGGGTCGCCGCCGCGCCCGCCGCGGAATACGACCCGGCCGGGACGGAGATGGCCATCGGGTCGGCGCCGGCCCGGCCCGGCCCCCGGCCGGCCACCGAGGTCCTGCCGGTCTCGGACCGGTTCCGCCGGATGGGGCTGCGGGGCCGGGTGGCACTCGCCGCGTCGGTCGCGGTGGTGGCGGTGATGGCTTTCGTCGCGGTGGCGCTGTCGGGCGGTCACGGTGGCGCCGCCACCCCCTCGCCGGCCGTCACCCCGGCCTCGACGGCGGCGCCGTCTGCAGGCTCCAACCCGGCTCCGGGCTCCAACCCGGCTCCGGGCTCCGCCACCGGCGGGGCCGCCTCCCCGGCGGCGACCGGTGGCACCTCCGGCCTGCCGCCGGCGCTCGGCCGGGCCATCGGCGACCTGCGCCGCCAGGTGACGAGGGGCCGGTGAGATCCGACCGGCGGCCCCTGGTCCTGGCGCCGGCGTTGCTGGCCGTGGCGGCGTTGTTCGCCGGCTGCGGGTCGCCATCGCCCGGGCTGTCGGTGCAGGCGTCGCAGGAGCTGCAGGCCCAGGTGCAGGCCGTCACCGACGCCGCCCGGTCCCGGAACCCGGCCGGGGCGGCCGCCGCCCTGCTGCGCCTGCGATCCGAGGTGGCACAACTCCGGGCGGCCGGCCAGATGAGCGCGTCGCGCTCGGCCGCCATCCTCACCGCGGCGGCGAAGGTCGAGGGCCAGCTCGGCTCCATCCCGACGACCACCACGACGACCACCACGACCACCACCACCACGACGACGACCACCACCACCGTCGCGCCCCGGAAGGCGCCGGGGCCGGCGCCGCACCCGGGACCGGCGGACCACAAGGGTCACGGCGGTCCCGACCACTGAGCGGCCCGGGGGGCGGGGCGCCGGAGCTCAGCCGGTGATGGCCACGGCGCGGGCGCCCGAGGCGGCCGCCGATCCGGCGAAGCCGGCGTCACCGAAGTCGAACACCCCACCGTCGGCGGCCACCAGCCGGTAACCCCGCCCGTCGGGCGTCGAAGCCATCCCCACGATCGGCCGCGCCAACCTCACCCCACCGGTGGACCCGAAGAACCCGGCGTCACCAAAACTGAACACCCCGCCATCAGCCGCCACCAGCCAGTAACCCCGCCCGTCGGGCGTCGAAGCCATCCCCACGATCGGCCGCGCCAACCTCACCCCGCCAGTAGACCCGAAGAACCCCGCTCCGTAGGAGAAGACCCCACCGTCGGCGGCGACGAACCAGTAGCCCCCGGCGGCCGGGTCGGCCGCCATCCCGACTATGGGCGCGGCCAGCTCCAGGTTGCCGGTCGACCCCCGGAAGGCGGCGTCTCCGAAGGAGAAGATGCCGCCGTCGGCGCCCACCAGCCAGTAGCCCCGGCCGTCGGGGGTGGCGGCCGCCCCCACGATGGGGCGGTTGAGGGTGTCCCCGGCCAGTGAGCCGTACCCGGGCTCACCGAAGGAGAACACCGATCCGGTGCTCGACACCACCCGGTAGCTGGTGGTCCCGGCGGTGCTGGCTCCGCTGACCCCCCCGGCGCCGGAGCTCCCGGACGGAGGGCCGGCCCCCGGGGGAACGGCCGCCGGGGGGGCGCCGGAGCCGCCGGAGGGCGGGGCGGCCGTGACGGTCGATCCGCCGGGGGGCGGGGCGGCCGTCACCGAGGTCTGGCCGGCCTGCCACAGGGAGGTCAGGTGGTCCTTCAGGCCGGCGCCGAAGGCGGTCGGGGTCCCGTCATAGGAGCTGATCAGCGACGGGAAGCTGCCGCACCCGTAGGCGTCCCACGCCCACCCCAGGTAGGAGACCCCGTTGGCGTCGGCCCACTGCATATAGGAGTCGATGAAGCTCTGGCCGCAGTCGTTCTCGCCCAGCTCGCCCGTCACCAGCGGCACCCGGGCGGCGACCGGCGCGTACTCCGAGCTCCAGCACGAGGCGGTCACGCAGCCGCCGAAGTTGTAGACGTGCACCGACGCGACGAGCTGGCCCGCCGGGTCGACCGGCTCGTTGGCCAGCCAGCCGCTGAGGTCCCCGGCCCATCCCAGGCCGGCCACCATGATCGGCTGGGTGGCCCCGGTGGAGCGGACCGAGTCGACGAGGGTCTGCATCCCGGCGGTCTGCCACCCGGCGCTGGTCGCGCAACCGTTCAGCCAGCACGACCAGGAGATGTCGTGCGGCTCGTTGTACAGGTCGAACACCACCCCGGGGTCCGGCCGGAAGGCGGTGGCCACCGACGTCCAGAACGCCGGTGAGTGATCGGCGTCGGCCATCACCTGCTGCCCGTTGGCCAGGGTCGACCCGGGGGCATTCCAGTGGAGGTCCAGTATGGCGATCATGCCGTCGGCATTGAGCTCCGAGACGTAGCTCTCGATGGCAGAGCGGTAGTTGGCGCCGGAGAACTGTGCCGGCGCCCCGTTGATCCCCAGCCAGCAGTCCTCGTTGAGCGGGACCCGCACGGCGTTCATGTGCCACGCCGCCATGGCCGCCACCGACGCGACGTCCGAGGGGCCGTCGAAGACCCCCCAGCCGCCGTTGGCCTCGCAGGCGTACTCGCTGCCCGAGCGGTCCACGCCGAGCAGGCGGACCACCGCTCCGTCCTGGTTGACCAGGTGGTTGCCCACCACCCGGACCGACACCGCCGGGGCGGCCACCGCCCGCCCGGCCCCCGGCGACACGCCGAGGAGGGATCCCGCCACCACCGCCACCACCGCCACCAGACCGGCTGCAGCCCGACCCCGCCACTTCCACCGTTTCACATCCCCCGGTGTCGGCGCGCCCCGCTTCCGGCTCAAGCGTTTCGCGGTATTACGAACGTCACATCCGGCCGGTCCGGAGCCGGCCCGCCGGTCGTGTTCGCCCGATGTTCGCCCCCGCTCCACCTGCGGGTCACCGCCCGGCTACGGGCTGTCGCTACGGTCCGGTCCACCGTCCTGCGCCGGTGCGCCCCTCCGCCCGGCGTGGGACCAGGGTTTACGTCTCCCGCCCGCCGCCCGGGCCGGCGGGTGCCGGGCCGGGGGGCCCGGTCAGCACGTAGCCGACCCCCGGCAGGGTCCGGAGCATCGACCCCACCACCGGCCCGAGCTTCTGGCGCAGCCGGTGCACGTAGGCATGCAGGTACTGGGCCTCCCGGCCGTAGCCCGGCCCCCATACCGCCGAGAGGATCATCTCGTGGGTGCAGGTCCGCCCGGCGTTGCGGGCCAGGTAGGCCAGCACGTCGAACTCCCGGGCCGTCAACTCGACGACGCGCCCGTCGACCTGGGCCTCGTGGCGGAGGAGATCCAGCCGGACCGGGCCGTGCTCCACCACCACCGGTTCGGGGTCCCGGCCGGGCCCGGCCCGGTGGCGTATGGCCGCCCGGATCCGGGCCTCCAGTTCGGCCATGCCGAACGGCTTGGTCACGTAGTCGTCGGCGCCGGAGTCGAGAGCGGCGACCTTGCGCCGCTCCGATTCCGCAGCGGACAGCACGACTATCGGCACCTGGCTCCACTCCCGAACCCGGCGCACCACGTCCACCCCGTCGAGGTCCGGGAGGCCCAGATCCAAGATGACGACGTCGGGCGCCGAGGCCGCGGTCTGCACCAGCCCCTGCTCACCGTTGGCCGCGGTCACCACCTCGTGGCCCGACGCCCTCAGCGCCAGGCGCAGAGCCTTCAGCAGGGACGGATCGTCGTCGATCACCAGCACCCGGGTCATGGGGCGGCCGCCACCCGGGCCGCCCGCGGAGCCGCTCTCAGGGTGAAGCTGACCCGGGTCCCGCCCCCGTCCGGCTCCTCCATCCAGATCCGCCCGTCGTGGGCCTCGACGAAGGCCCGGCAGATCCACAGCCCCATCCCGGCCCGGCCGCTGCGGCCGGAGCGCACGAAGCCGTCGAAGACGGATTCCCTCTGGGCGGCCGGCACGCCGGGGCCCGAATCCTGCACCGAGATCCGCACCCGGTCACCGTCGGCCTCGGCGTGCACGAGGATGGGCGTCCCCTCGGGGGCGTGGCGGTGGGCGTTGTCCACCAGGTTGACGACCACCTGGCCGATGAGCACCGGGTCGGCCACGACCGGGGGCAGGCCGTCGGGGACGGCCAGCTCGACCGCCCGGTCGCCGAGGGACGTCCTCAGCCCGGCGATGGCGCCGGCGGCCAGGTCCAGCACCGGGCACTCCTCGAGGCCCGGCTCCAGGGCCCCGGCCTGGTACCGGGACAGGTCCAGCAGGCCGGTGACCAGACGGGTCAGCCGGTCGATCTCACCGTCGAGCAGCTCGTAGAGCTCCTGCCTCTCCTCCACGGACCCGCCGGGGTCGCCGCCGTCGCGCACCAGCGTGGACGACGCCACCTTCATGGCGGCCAGCGGTGTGCGCAGATCGTGCGACACCGCCCCGAGCAGCGCCCGCCTGAGCTGATCGACCTCCTCGAGAAGGCGGGTGCGCAGGGCCTGGGCCTGCAGCTGGGCCCGCTCCACCACCAGCGCGGCGTGGTTGGCGAAGGTGCGCAGCAGCACCGAGTCGGACCGGCCCCGAGGGCCGCCGCGCAGCGCCAGCACCCCGACCGGCCGGCCGGCGGCGGCCAGCGCCACCGTCTGGACCCCGGCGGCGGCACCGGCGCCGGCGGGGCCCGACACCGGCCGCACCACCGCGCCGTGCGAGTCCAGCCCCCGGACGTCAGGGGCCTCGCCGGCCGACGCGGCCACCTCGAGGTGGTCGCCGACCGGGAGCAGCAGGGCCACCCCGGCCACCCCGAACACCCCCCGCACGGCGGTGACGATGCTGTCGAGCAGGTCGGGAAGGGACCGGTCCTCGACCAGCAGCTGGGACAGCTCGAACAGCTTCTGGGCCTCCCTGGCCCGGGCCTGCTCCTCCCGCCGGGCCGCCTGCAGCCGGCTGACCACCTGGGCCACGATCAGCATCACTGCGCCGTAGACCGCCAGGGCCACCCAGTTCTGCCCGGCCCCCACGTCGAGGGTGTAGTAGGGCGGGATGAATACGAAGTCCCACGCCAGGAACCCGGCGGCCACCCCGGCCACCCCGGCGGTGTAACCGCCGGTCACGACAGCCGCCACCACCGGGACCACCATGATCAGCCCGACGGTGGCGATGCTGAGGTGGGCCCGCAGCGGGACCAGGGCGACGCTGAGGGCGATGACCATGGCTACCGCGGCCCCGGCGCTGATGAGGCTCCTGCGCACCGCTCCATTGTCCCGCACCGGCCCGTGAAGATTTTGTTCAGACCGCCGGCCCGGTGTTGAGAAGCCGTTCAGAACGGTCGGGCCAGCATCGAGGGCATGGCTGATTTCCTCGTCGTGGTGGGCATCATCGCGTTCTTCGGCGCGATGCTCGCCCTGGTCTGGGCCCTGGAGCGGGTGTGAGCGCCACCCAGGTCGTCCTGCTGATCTTGTCCATCCTGATGTTCGTCTACGTGGGCATCGCCATGTTCAAGCCCGAGTGGTTCTGACATGGGGCTGACCATCACAATCGTCACCCTGGTGGTGGCCCTCGGGCTCACCTGGCGGTTCCTGGGCTCCTACATGGCGGCCGTGTTCGACGGCCGGGTCCACTACCTGGCCTGGGCCGAGCGCCCGGTATACCGGCTGCTCGGAACCGACCCGGAGCAGGAGCAGAGCTGGAAGCGCTACGCGGCCTCCCTGCTCATCTTCTCGGCCGTGTTCCTCGGGCTCGGGTACCTGATGCTGCGCATCCAGGGGTCCCTGCCGCTCAACCCGCAGAAGCAGGGGGGGGTGACCCCGGCCCTGGCGTTCAACACCCAGTCGTCGTTCCTGTCCAACACCAACTGGCAGAACTACGGCGGCGAGACCACCATGTCGTACTTCTCCCAGATCGGCGTGCTGACCGTCCAGCAGTTCGTGTCGGCGGCGGTCGGCATCGCCGTGGCCATCACCCTGGTGCGGGGCTTCGCCCGGCGCAGCTCCGCCACCATCGGCAACTTCTGGGTGGACATCACCCGCTGCGTGCTCTACATCCTGATCCCGATCGCCTTCGTGGCCGGCATCGTCTTCGTCGGGGAGGGAGCGGTCCAGACCCTGGCCGGCACCGCGTCGATCAAGGATGTGCTCAACGGGGTGACCCAGACCATCCCCCGGGGCCCCATTGGGTTCATGGAGACCATCAAGCAGTTGGGCACCAACGGGGGTGGCTTCCTCAACGCCAACTCGGCCACCGCCTTCGAGAACCCCACCGGCCTCACCAACTGGCTGTCCATGTACCTGATCCTGTGCATCCCGGTGGCCCTCACCTACACCTTCGGCAAGATGGTGGGCAGCATCCGCCACGGGGCTGCCCTGCTAGCCGCCATGGCCATCCTCTTCTCCGGCTGGGCCGCCATGGCCACCTACTCCGAGCACACCAACAACCCGGCGGTGGCCGCCGCCGGCATCCACAGCACCGTGGGCAACACAGAGGGCAAGGAAGTGCGCTTCGGTGACACCACCAGCGCCCTGTTCGGCGTGACCTCCACCAGCACCTCCACCGGGTCGGCCGACGCCAGCTACGACTCGTTCACCCCGATGGGCGGCTTCGCCCTCCTCACCGGCATGATGCTGGGCGAGGTCTCCCCCGGAGGGGTGGGAACGGGCCTGTACAGCATCCTGTACTTCGCCATCATCGCCGTGTTCATAGGCGGCCTGATGATCGGGCGTACACCCGAGTACCTGGGGAAGAAGATCCAGGCCCGGGAGGTGAAGCTGGCCGGCCTGGCCGCACTGGTGATGCCCATCATCGTCCTGGTGTTCACCGCGGTGGCGGTGTCACTGCACGCCGGTCGGGCCGGGCCGCTCAACAGTGGGCCACACGGCTTCAGCGAGATCCTCTACGCCCTCACCTCCCAGGGCAACAACAACGGATCCGCCTTCGGCGGCCTGACCGGCAACACGGCCTTCTACAACATCATCGGGGCCTTCGACATGCTGATCGGCCGGTTCGGCATCATCGTGCCGGTGCTGGCCCTGGCCGGCACCCTGGCGGCCAAACAGAAGGTGCCGGCCGGGCTGGGGACGTTCCGCACCGACAACGGCATGTTCATCGGCCTGACTGTTGGCGTGATCCTGATCGTCGGCGGTCTGACCTTCTTCCCGGCGGTGTCGCTGGGGCCGATCGTCGAGCAACTGAGCCACGGGAAGTTCTTCTGATGACCACCACCACACCCTCGACCACTCAGCCCGAAGCCCCACTCCCCCAAGCCTCAGGGGGGAAGGGCGTGGCCCAGGCCCGCAGCCTGTTCGACCGGACCATCCTGAAGCAGTCCCTGCGGGACTCCTTCGTCAAGCTGGACCCCCGGGTCCAGATCAGGAACCCGGTCATGTTCGTGGTGCTGGTCGGCACCGTGGTGGTCTTCTTCGAGGCCATCGCCCACCCCGGCATCTTCACCTGGTCCATCACCGTCTGGCTGTTCCTCACAGTCCTGTTCGCCAACTTCGCCGAGGCCATGGCCGAGGGCCGGGGCAAGGCCCAGGCCGACACCCTGCGGAGGATGCGGGCCGAGACCGAGGCCCGCCGACTGCGGGCGGACGGCACCGAGGAGCGGGTCGCTGCCTCCGCTCTCAACAAGGGCGACACCGTCGTCTGCGAGGCCGGTGACCTGATCCCATCCGACGGCGACATCATCGACGGCATCGCCTCGGTCGACGAGTCGGCCATCACCGGCGAGTCCGCACCCGTCATCCGGGAGTCGGGCGGTGACCGCTCAGCCGTCACGGGCGGCACCAAGGTGCTGTCGGACCGGATCGTGGTCCGCATCACCGCCGAGCGGGGCCAGACGTTCATCGACCGGATGATCACCCTGGTCGAGGGGGCCAACCGGCAGAAGACCCCCAACGAGATCGCCCTGACCATCCTGCTGTCGGTGCTCACCATCGTGTTCCTCCCGGTGGTGGTGTCCCTGCAGCCGTTCGGGCACTACTCGGGCACGACGGTTTCGGTGGTGGTGCTGGTGGCCCTGCTGGTCTGCCTCATCCCCACCACCATCGGCGCCCTGCTGTCGGCCATCGGAATCGCCGGGATGGACCGACTGGTGCAGCGCAACGTACTGGCGATGTCCGGCCGGGCCGTCGAGGCGGCCGGGGACGTGCAGACGCTCCTGCTCGACAAGACCGGGACGATCACCCTCGGCAACCGGATGGCCTCGGCCTTCCTACCGGTCGACGGCCACGACGAGCGCCAGTTGGCCGATTCCGCCCAGCTGGCCTCGCTGGCCGATGAGACCCCCGAGGGCCGGTCCATCGTGGTGCTGGCCAAGGAGCGGTTCGACATCCGGGAGCGCAACCTGGAGGGACCCCACGAGTTCGTGCCGTTCACCGCCCAGACCCGGATGTCCGGGCTGGACGTGGACGGCCGGCAGATCCGCAAGGGAGCGGCCGAGGCGGTCAAGCGGTGGGTGTCCGAGCAGGGCGGCGCCATCCCGGCCGACCTGGACGGCATCGTCGAGCGGGTCTCGAAGGCCGGGTCCACCCCCCTGGCGGTGGCCGACGGCACCACGATCCTGGGGGTCATCGAGCTCAAGGACGTGGTCAAGCAGGGCATCCGCGAGAAGTTCGAGGAGATGCGCCAGATGGGCATCCGCACGGTGATGATCACCGGCGACAATCCCCTGACCGCGGCGGCCATCGCCCAGGAGGCCGGCGTGGACGACTTCCTGGCAGAGGCCACCCCGGAGGCGAAGATGGCCCTGATCAAGGCCGAGCAGGAGGGCGGCAAGCTGGTCGCCATGACCGGGGACGGCACCAACGACGCCCCGGCCCTGGCCCAGGCCGACGTCGGTGTGGCCATGAACACGGGCACGACCGCGGCCAAAGAGGCCGGGAACATGGTGGACCTGGACTCCAACCCCACCAAGCTCATCGACGTGGTGGAGATCGGCAAGCAGCTGCTCATCACCCGGGGCTCGCTGACCACGTTCTCGATCGCCAACGACGTGGCCAAGTACTTCGCCATCATCCCGGCCCTGTTCGTGGCGACCTACCCGCAGCTCAACACGCTCAACATCATGAAGCTGCACAGCCCCCAGAGTGCAGTGCTGTCGGCGGTGATCTTCAACGCCCTGGTGATCGTGGCGCTGATACCCCTGGCCCTGCGAGGCGTGAAGTTCCGGGCCGCGGGCGCAGCCTCCATCCTGCGGCGCAACGTGTTGATCTACGGCCTGGGCGGGATCGTCACGCCGTTCATATTCATCAAGCTCATCGACCTCATCCTCGTGGCCCTCGGGGCCTACTGACAGGAAGCCCGCCATGCTCACCCATCTCCGCCGGGCGGTCATCCTGGCCGTCACTTTCGTAGTCCTGATATTCATCTACGCCCTGGCCGGCACCGGCGTGGCCCAGGCCTTGTTCCCCCACCAGGCCAACGGGTCGCTCACGGCCAACGGGTCCACCCTGATCGGGCAGACCTGGTCCAGCCCCAGGTGGTTCCACGGCAGGCCGGACAACTTCGGCCCCTACGCCGCCAGCAGGACCCAGTCGGGCGGCGACAATCCCCTGATGGCCAACGGGGTCAGCGGGTCATCGGGCGCCACCAACCTCGGCCCCCGCTCCCGGACCCTCCTGGACAACACCCGGGCGCTGGTCGCCTGGTGGCACTCGATGGGAGTGAACCCCACACCCGACCTGGTCACCACCTCCGGCAGCGGATACGACCCCGACATCAGCCCCATGGACGCCACGGTGCAGATACCGATGGTGTCCCGGGCCACCGGCGTCGCCCCATCGAAGCTGCGCGCCATCATCAAGGAGCAGACCCACAGCGCCCAGCTGGGGTTCCTCGGCAGCAGCTACATCGACGTGCTGCGGCTCAACGAGGCCCTGGCCCACCTGGAGAGATGACACCCGACGGCGACACGTGGGGAGGCCTCCCGGTGGTCCGCCGGCTGGCCTGCGCCGCTCCCCGCACCAGGATCGCGGTGTCGGGGATCGTCACCGCTACGGCGGCGGCCCGCCTGGCCGGGGTCCGCTCCTACCTGTGCCGACTGGAGGACGGGACGGGGGAGATCACCCTGGCCTTCACCGGCCGGTCGTCGGTGGCCGGCCTGGCCGCCGGGTGCCTGTGCCGGGTGGAGGGCACGGCGCGCTCCTGCGACGGGGAGCTGGTGGTGTTCAACCCCGAATACGAGTTCCTCCCGACGGAGCACCCGTCGGGCCACGATGGGGCCCTGTGACCGACCGGGCCGACGTGGTCGAGGAAGTGGCACCCGCCGGGCACTTCCGTATCTACCTGGGAGCGGCGGCCGGGGTCGGCAAGACCTTCGCCATGCTGAGCGAAGGGGCCCGCCGCCGGGACCGGGGCACCGACGTGGTCATCGGCTTCGTCGAATCCCACGGCCGGCCCCGGACCCTCGAGCTGACCTCCGGATTCGAGGTGGTACCGCGCCGGAAGGTCGGATACCGGGGGACGGTGTTCGAGGAGATGGATCTCGAGGCGGTGCTGGCCCGCCACCCCCGGGTGGCCCTGGTCGACGAGCTGGCCCACACCAACGTGCCGGGCTCGGGGACCCACGAGAAGCGCTGGCAGGACGTCCTCGACCTCCTCGACGCCGGCATCGACGTGATCACCACGGTCAACGTCCAGCACCTCGAGAGCATCGCCGACGCGGTGGAGACCATGACCGGGGCGTCCGTGCGGGAGCGGGTGCCCGACTGGGTGGTCCGCAGAGCGGACCAGATCGAGCTGGTCGACGCCTCCCCCGAGGCGCTGCGGAGGCGCATGGTCCACGGGAACATCTACCCGGCCGAGAAGGTCCCCCAGGCGCTGGCCAACTTCTTCCGCACCGACAACCTCACCGCCCTGCGGGAGCTGGCCCTGCGGTTCCTGGCGGACGAGGTGGACGAGCTCCTGCTGCGCCGGCTGCGCAACGAGTCCGCCCCGGGGGTGTGGGAGACCGCCGAGCGCATCATGGTGGCGGTCACGGCGGCGGAGGGAACGGACGCCCTGATGCGCCGGGCGGCCCGGATGGCCGCCCGGGCCAAGGGCGACCTGAGCGCGGTGCACGTGTTGACGGGCGAGTCCCGGAGCGGGGACCGCGAGACCCTGGACGGGCTGAAGCAGCTCAGCGCCGACCTGGGGGCGGAGTGGCACGAGATCCACCACGACGACCCGGCCCGGGCCCTGACCGACTTCGCCCGGGACCACCACATCACCCAGATCGTCATCGGGTCCAGCCTGCGCAGCCGCTGGGAGCGGATGACCGGGGCCGGGGCGGTGATAGCCAAGATCCTCAAGGCCGCCGGTGAGGCCGGGATCGACGTCCACGTGATCGCCCGTCGCCACAACGGGTCCGGCTCCGACCCGTCGGCATGAGCGGGGACCGTCGGCGTGACCGGGAGCCGCTCAGGTGCCGAGGGGCCGGGCGAAGCTCAGCTCGTGACCGTCGGGGTCGAGGATGTGGAAGTACCGCTCGCCCCAGGGCGCGTCGGCCGGCTCACCGGCGGGCCGGAGGCCGGCCGCCCGGGCCCGGGCGTGCATGGCGTCCACGTCGTCCACCCAGAAGATGGCCCGCCCCCAGATGGCCCCGGCCGGCGGACGCCCCGGGTCGAGCTGCAGGTTGAGGTAGCCGGTGCCGGCCCGGAAGCTGGTGAAGTCGGCCCCGGGGCCACCGTAGAGGGGGTGGAATCCCAGGGACCGGTAGAAGGCCACGGAACGGGCCATGTCCGAGGTGAGAAGCGTGACCGCGCTGAGGCCCTCGACCGGCTCGCCGGGTGCGGCCTCACGGGTGCGGACACGCCTACCAGCCGGCATCGCGGGTGAGGGTGAAGTCGCTGTTGGCGGAGGCACCGGTGGCGGCCACCTCGGTCACGGTCACGGTCAGGTCCTCGCTGTCGGAGCCGAAGCAGGTTGGCTTGCTCACCGACGCGGTAGCCGGTGACCCGTCGGCGCTGAGGGCCGAGCCCACGACCGTGGACCCCTTCAGCACCTGCACCCGCTCGGCGGTGCCGGCCGGGGCGGTGAGGGTGACGTGCAGCGTCCCCCAGCACAGGTCCAGGGCGTGGCCGCTGACCCGGGTGCTGA
>JAKAXN010000625.1 GCA_021816565.1 Actinomycetes bacterium | reverse complement strand
TTCCGATCTGGAGGGCCGGCTGATCCTGTCGAAGAAGCGGGCCCAGTACGAGCGGGCCTGGGGCACCATCGAGGCCATCAAGGAGCGCGACGGCGTCGTCTCCGGCCCGGTCATCGAGGTGGTCAAGGGCGGTCTCATCCTCGACATCGGCCTGCGGGGCTTCCTGCCCGCCTCCCTGGTGGAGCTGCGCCGGGTCCGGGACCTGGCCCCCTACATCGGCCGGAGCCTCGACGCCAAGATCATCGAGCTGGACAAGAACCGCAACAACGTGGTGCTGTCCCGCCGGGCCTGGCTGGAGGAGACCCAGCGCGAGCAGCGCGACGAGTTCCTCACCAACCTCAAGCCGGGCGAGGTGCGACGGGGTGTGGTCTCCAGCGTGGTCAACTTCGGTGCCTTCGTGGACCTGGGCGGCATGGACGGCCTCATCCACGTTTCGGAGCTGTCCTGGAAGCACATCGACCACCCCTCTGCCGTGGTGTCGGTGGGTGACGAGGTGGAGGTCCGGGTCCTCGACGTCGACCTCGACCGGGAGCGCATCAGCCTGTCGCTCAAGGCCACCCAGTCCGATCCCTGGCAGGAGTTCGCCAACGCCCACCGGGTCGGGGAGCTGGTCTACGGCCGGGTCACCAAGCTGGTGCCCTTCGGCGCCTTCGTCCAGGTGGGCGACGGCATCGAGGGCCTGGTGCACATCTCGGAGATGGCCAACCACCACGTGGACCTGCCCGAGCAGGTGGTCAGCCCCAGCGAGGAGCTGTGGGTGAAGATCATCGAGATCGACCTCCAGCGCCGGCGGATCAGCCTGTCCATCAAGCAGGCCGCCGAGGGCGGCGAGGTGGCGGCCGAGTACCGCGAGGCGTTCGGCGAGCATGCCTACGACGAGCAGGGCAACTACATCGGAGCGGCCGGCTTCGCCGACTTCGAGCCCGAATCCGAGGCGCAGGCCGCCTGGGCGGAGTACCTCGAGGGCGGTGGGTCCGTGGGCGGCGCCGAGGGCGAGCCCGGCGCCGAGGGCGAGCCCGCCGCCGAGGGCGAGCCCGCCACCTACACCGAGGCCGTCACCGAGGGCCCGGCTCCCGAGACCGGCGCCTAGCAGCAGCCGGTCCGGGCCCCGGCCGACCGGAGCCAACCGGTAGACACCCGAAGCACCGAGCCCGGCGCCGATCCTGTAAGGACGGCGCCGGGCTCGCTTTCGTCGGACCTTCTGCCGGGGGCCGGCGGCCGCCGGGCCGGTCAGACCCGCGTCCACGCCTCGCTGAGCACGTCGCGCAGCACCTGGCCGATCAGGTCGAAGTGCTCCTGCTCGCAGATGAGCGGCGGGGCCAGCTGGATCACCGGGTCACCCCGGTCGTCGGCCCGGCAGATCAGCCCGGCGTCGAAGAGGGCCCCGGACAGGAAGCCGCGCAGCAGCCGCTCCGACTCGTCGTCGTCGAAGCTGGCCCGGCTGTCCTTGTCCTTCACCAACTCGATACCGAAGAAGTAGCCGTCGCCCCTCACGTCGCCGACGATCGGCAGGTCCCGGAGCTGGTCGAGCACGGCCCGGAAGGCGCCGCTGCGGGCCGCCACCTTCCCGATCAGGTCCTCCTTCTCGAAGATGTCCAGGTTGGCCAGGGCCACCGCCGTGGAAACCGGATGGCCGCCGAAGGTGAAGCCGTGGGAGAAGGTGGCCCGGCCGTCCAGGAACGGCTCCATCAGCCGGTCGTCGACTATCAGCGCCCCGAGGGGTGAGTAGCCGCTGGTGAGACCCTTGGCGCAGGTGATCATGTCCGGCTGGTAGCCGTAGCGGGTGGCTCCGAACCATGCCCCGACCCGGCCGAAGGCGCATATGACCTCGTCGGATACCAGCAGCACCCCGTAGCGGTCGCAGATGCGGCGGACCTCGGCGAAGTAGCCGGGCGGTGGCGGGAAGCACCCCCCGGAGTTCTGGACCGGCTCGAGGAACACCGCCGCGACGCTGTCGGGGCCCTCCATCTCGATGCGACGCTTGATGTCGCGCGCCGCCCACAGGCCGAAGGCCTCCTCGTCGTCGCCGTGCTCGGGGGCCCGGTAGAAGTTGGTGTTGGCCACCCGGACCGACCCGGGTACCAGCGGCTCGAACGGCTCCTTGATGGACGGCAGCCCGGTGATCGACAGCGCGCCCATGGTGGTGCCGTGGTAGGCGATCTCCCGCGACAGCACCTTGTAGCGCCCCGGCTGGCCCACGGCCCGGAAGTACTGGCGGGCCAGCTTCCACGCCGACTCCACCGCCTCGCCGCCGCCGGTGGTGAAGAACACCCGGTTGAGGTCCCCCGGGGCCAGGTGGGCCAGCCTCTCCGACAGCTCGATGGCGTTCGGGTGGGCGTAGCTCCACAGCGGGAAGTAGGCCAGCTCTCCGGCCTGGCGGGCCGCCGCCTCGGCCAGCTCCCGCCGGCCGTGCCCGGCCTGCACCACGAACAGGCCCGAGAGGCCGTCGAGGTAGCGCCTGCCCCGGCTGTCGTACACCCAGGGCCCCTCGCCGCGCACCATGACCGGCACCTCGTGCTCGGCGTAGCTGCTCATGCGGGTGAAGTGCATCCACAGGTGCCGGCGGGCGGCTTCCTGCATCCGCTGGTGGTCGCGGGCGTCGGTCATCGGATCCCCCATTGGTA
>JAKAXN010000624.1 GCA_021816565.1 Actinomycetes bacterium | reverse complement strand
CCTCGACAGGGCGTGGGCGTGGCGGACCAGCAGCACCGGCATGGGCGCGAGTGTGCCAGACCGGCCCGCCGCTTAATCTGTCCGCAATGGCGTCGGTGACCGGACCTGTCTCCCCGCCGGTGGAGCACCCTCCGCCGGCGCCGCCCGGCATGGGTGCGGGCCGGCGGATCGTGCGGGAGGTGGGTCTGGCGCTGATCACCCTCGGGGTGATCGTGCTGCTCTTCGTCGCCTACCAACTGGTCGGCACGAACTTCACCGAGGCCCACAGCCAGCACAAGCTGGCCAGCCAGTTCTCCGCCGACATGGCCCGGGACCACACCCCGGCCGGGTCCGCCCAGGCCCACTCCCCCACCGTGGCGACGCCGGCGACGTCCAGCCCCACCGCCCTGCCGTCGGTGCCGTCCGGCGGGGCGGTCGACCACCTGGTCATCCCCAAGATCGGGGTCGACAAGTTCGTGGTCGAGGGGACCAACGAGGACGACCTGAGGAAGGGGCCGGGCCACTACGCCAGCACGCCGTTCCCCGGTCAGCCCGGCAACTCGGCCATAGCCGGGCACCGCACCACCTACGGGGCGCCGTTCTTCCGGTTGAACGAGCTCGGCCCCGGCGACCCCATCTACATCACCGATCTCACCGGCCACACGTGGGTCTACAAGGTGTCGGAGCCGCCGAAGGTCGTCAGCCCCGACGACGTCGCCGTGCTCGACCCGACCTCGTTCCCGCAGCTGACCCTCACCACCTGCAACCCCCGGTTCTCGGCCACGTCGCGCCTGATCGTCTTCGCCCGCCTGGTCGGCCCGGCCGAAGCCCCCCCGGCCGCTCCGACCACCGTGGCTCCCGCCAGCGCGGCGCCCACCGCGGGGGCGGCCGCGGCGCTGGCCGGCACCAGCCTGGGCCACGGGGAGTCCGGGGCCTGGTTGCCCTCGATCCTCTACGGGCTGCTGGTGGTCCTCGGCTGGATCGGCGTCCGCATATGGATCAACCGGACCCGGCGCTGGCACCGGCTGGCCGCCTTCGTCGTCGGCATCGGGATCTGCCTGGTCCCACTGTGGTTCTGCTTCGAGAACGCGGTGCTGCTCCTGCCCCAGAGCATCTGAGCGGGCGGCCGGTGGGCGGTTAGCTCCCGATCACCGCGGTGAGGGCCCGCAGCACCTCCACGTCGTGGGGGTAGCTCAGCCGGCCGGCGGCCTCCTCCAGCGGGACCCACTCGGCCTGGTCCACCTCGTGCGAGCCCCGGGGCTCCCCGCCCGTCACCGTCATGGCCCAGTAACGCACCCGCTTGTGCTTGCCGGAGCGGTCCAGGTAGGTGGTGGACGGCAGCTCCGGGCCCAGCTCGGTCACCAGCGTGGTCTCCTCCGTCACCTCCCGGCAGGCGGCCTGCTCGTCGGTCTCCCCCGGATCCAGCTTGCCCTTGGGCAGGCTCCAGTCGTCGTAGCGGGCCCGGTGGATCAGCACCACCTCCACCCGCCCGTCGCCGTCGCGGCGCCACACCACCCCACCGGCGGCCAGGACGGGGGGACCGGGCGGAACCGGCTCGGGACCGGGGCTCACAGGGCCGGGCCGCCCGCTCGCAGATCGGGCTCGACCCGCCACCGCGACCGGCCCAGCGCCATCTCCTGGAACTTCTGCTGGGCGTCGACGCCCCCGGCGGCCGCCACCTTGTGCCAGGTGCCGTCGGCCGCCAGGGTCCACGCCCGCACGTCGTCGGCCAGCTCGGTGAGCAGGATCTCCCGCAGCCGCCCCTGGAGCTCGGGGGAGGCGATGGGCACCAGGGCCTCGACCCGGCGGTCCAGGTTGCGGTCCATCATGTCGGCGGAGCCGATCCAGTACTCCCCGCCCTCGGGCAGCACCGGTCCGTGGCCATTACTGTCGGTCGAGATGACAGATGGAAGGGAGCCGGCGCCGAAGTAGTACAGGCGCGAGTGCTCCAGCCACCGGCCGACGATGCTGCGGACCCGGATGTGGTCGGACAGGCCGGGCACACCGGGGCGCAGGCAGCAGATGGCCCGCACGATGAGATCGATGCGGACGCCGGCCGCCGAGGCCTCGTAGAGGGCGTCGATGATGCCGGGGTCGACCAGGTTGTTGAGCTTCCAGACGATGCGCCCGTCGGGTCCGGCTTGCGCCTCCCGGGCGATCAGCTCGAGCATCCGGGGCCTCAGGGTGGCCGGCGCGACCAGCAACCGCCGGTAGTCGACCCGGCGGCTGTAGCCGGTCAGGTAGTTGAACAGGTCGGTCAGGTCGGCACCGATTTCCGGTGAGCAGGTGAGGATGCCGATGTCCTCGTAGGTGCGGGCGGTGCTGGCGTTGTAGTTGCCGGTCCCGATGTGGCAGTAGCGGGTGATGCCCGTGCCCTCCTGGCGCACCACCAGGGCGATCTTGGAGTGGGTCTTCAGGCCGACCAGCCCGTATACCACGTGCACCCCGGCCCGCTCCAGGGCCCGGGCGAAGCCGATGTTGGCCGCCTCGTCCCCCCGGGCCTTGAGCTCCACCAGGGCGGCGACCTGCTTGCCCCGCTCGGCCGCCCGGATCAACGACCTGACGATGGCGCTGTCGCCCGAGGTCCGGTAGAGGGTCTGCTTTATGGCCAGCACGTCGGGGTCGCGCGACGCCTGGGCTATGAACTCCTCGACCGACTC
>JAKAXN010000104.1 GCA_021816565.1 Actinomycetes bacterium | reverse complement strand
CGGCGTTGCCGTACCAGCAGTCACCGATCCGGGCGGCCCGATCGATGGCCGTGCGGGCCCCGGCCCCCACCCACCATTCGGTGCCTCTCTGCGGCAGCGGGGCCACCCGCGCCGAGTCGAAGCCCCGGACCTGGTCGCTGACGGTCTCCCCCCGGAGGAGGGACCGCACGGCCGTGATGCCCTGCTCGAGCATCCGGCCCCGATCCCGGAGGCGGGCTCCCATGGCCCGGAACTGGGCCTCACCCGCCCCGACCCCGGTCTGGATGATGAACGGGCCTCTCGCCATGGCGGCCAGCGTGCCGATCTGCTCCGCCATCAGCACCGGGTTCCACAGGGGGACCAGGAACAGGCACCCCGCCGGCCGGTCGTCCCATTCGGCCAGCAGGCGGGCCAGGATGGGCACGTTCTGCAGGTACACGGTGGGTCCGGTGGAGTGGTGGTCGCCCACGGTCAGGCTGTCCAGCCCGGCCCGCCTGGCCGCCCGGGCCTGTTCGAGCACCGAGTGCACAGCCCGGTCGGCATCGCCGGCCGCGAACGAGGTCCCGAGGGAGATGCCGACCCGCATCGCCCCATTATGGTTGCCCGCCGCCCTCCTCCCGGCCGGCCGGGCCGGCCCGGGACCTAAGGCACTGTCCCGGCGGCGCCCCCGACCGATATTCCTCCTTCTGATGTTTCTCGCAGTCGGAAGGAGACGGGTATGACGGTGGCCAACGGGGTGCAGCCGGGCGGTGATCGGGCGGGGGGGAGCGGCGCAACGGGTCGATCCCGGCGCTACCTGCTGGTCCTGGTGGACCGACAGGAGAGCCGGCTCGTGCACTCCCGGCCCGGACGGCTGGAGGAGCATCCCGGGCCCAGCGATCCCGTCGAGCGGCAGGTCGACACCGACGTCGAGGTCGGCAGCTGGGAGCGGCGCCACCAGGAGGCGGCCCTCCGGCACCTGCGGCGGGTGGCCGCCGCCGTGTCCGCCGAGGTCGAGAGCGCCCCGGTGGACGCCGTGGTGGTGGGCGGGCCTCCCGAGGCGGTGGAGAAGCTGGTCCAGCTTCTACCGGCCGGCCTGTCGGGGCTGGCGATGCCCTGGAGCGGCCTGACCATCCGGGCCGGGCGGGCGGAGCTGACCCGGGTGGTGGACCAGGTGGACCGCCGGTGGGAGGAGCGCCACCGCGAGGCCGTGATCGACCTCCTACGGGAGCGGCTCGGTACCGGCCGGGCGGTGGGTGGCCTGGAGGCCACCCTCGACGCCGTGGCCGACGGCCGGGTGGCCACGCTGGTGGTCAGGCCGGGGTACCGGGCGGTGGGGACCCGCTGCCCGTCCTGCGGCCATCTCGGTACCGGTGATGGCCCCTGCCCCCGCTGCGGGGCCGGTACCGAGGCGGTCGACGACGTGGTCGGCGAGGCCATGGAGCGGGCCCGGGCCCAGGACGCCACGGTGGAGTACTGCTCGTCCGCCCGGCTCGACGAGCTGGGCGGCATCGGGGCCCTCGAGCGCTTCTGACCCCGCCGGGGGTCAGAGCGCGGGGAGCGCCGCGGTGGGAGCGACGGGGGAATCCCCCGGCCGGCCGGCCCGCACCCAGGCCCGGCAGGCCCCGGCCGGCATGGGCCGGGCGAGGAAGTAGCCCTGGGCGTGGGTGCAGCCCAGCCGGGACAGCTCGTCCCAGGTCTGCTGGTCCTCCACGCCCTCGGCCACCACCCCGTATCCCATGACGGTTGCCAGCTCGATGGTCGAGCGGACGATCGCCTGGTCCCCCTTGTCCGAGCACATGTTCTTGACGAAGGAGCGGTCGATCTTGACCATGTCCACCGGCAGGTCCTTCAGGCGCGACAGGGAGGAGTAGCCGGTTCCGAAGTCGTCTATGGCCAGTCGCACCCCGAGCCGGGCCAGCTGTCTGAGCACCCCTTCGGAGCGGCTCTGATCCAGCATCATGGACGACTCGGTGATCTCCAGCACCACGTTGGCGGGGGGCACGCCGGTCTCTTTGAGCAGATGCCGCAACCGGTCGACGATGGCGGCGTCGAAGAGGCTGCGCACCGAGATGTTGACGGCCATGGTCACCGGGTGGCCACTAGCCAGCCACTGCCGCAACTCGTGCAGGGCCGTCCGCATGACCCACCAGGTGAGCGGCTCGATCAGCCCGCTCTGCTCGGCCACCGGGATGAACTCGTCGGGCGAGACGAAGCCCAGCTCGGGATGGTTCCACCGCAGCAGCGCCTCGAACCCGGCGATCCGGTCGGACGGGAGCTCCGCCACCGGCTGGTACCAGAGGTCCAGGCCCTCGTAGGTCTCCACCGCCCGGCGCAGCTCGCTGGCGAGTAGCAGGCGCCGGGGGGAGTGGTGGTCGATGCGGGGGTCGTAGACGGCGAGTCCCCGGCTCGAGTTCTTGGCCGCGTACATGGCCACGTCGGCCCTCCGCAGCAGGGAGGAGGCGTCCGCCCCCTCCACGGGGGCGGTGGCCACGCCGATGCTGGCGTGCACGCTGAGGACCATGCCCTCGACGGCCACCGGCGCGGCCACGGCCCGCAGGAGCCGGGCCGCGGTCTCGGTTACGTCCTTCATGCTGGTGGCCGCCGGCAGCAGGAAGGCGAACTCGTCGCCGCCCAGCCGGGAGGCGAACTGTTTGCCGCCCACCGCGGCCTTCACCCTCCAGGCCACCTCCTTGAGCACGGCGTCGCCGGTGTGGTGGCCCAGCGTGTCGTTGATCTCCTTGAAGCCGTCCAGGTCCATGAGCATCACGGCCAGCAGTCGCGACGGGGAGCGCTCCTTCAACGCCTCGGTGACCATCTGGGAGAAGAGCGTCCGGTTGGCCAGGCCGGTCAGCCCGTCGTGGTTGGCCTGGTGCTCCCGGGCGGCGACCTCCAGTCGCAGCCGGTCCAGGCGGCTGCAGCTGGTGAGGGCGGTGCTCAGGTGGGCGGCCAGGGCCTGCAGCAGGTTGAGGTCCTCCGGCTGGAACGGGCCGGACCCTTCCCCCTGGCGGTTACCGGCCATCAGCACCGCGCTGTTGCTCTCGCCCACCGACAGGGGCACGGCTATCAGGTCGCTGTAACCCCGGCGGGTGAGGACCGGGTCGCCGTGGCCGACCTGGAACAGGCGGGGCCGCCCGTCCCGCAGCAGCTGACGCTCGAGGTCGCCGGCCGGGAGGGCCTCCCGGACCAGCGATCCGGCCCCGTCGAGCTGGTAGCTGAGGATCCTCCCGGCCTGGCGGACGCCGAGCTCGACCCGCCGGCACCGCAGCGTGTCGCGGGTCTCGCGCAGCGCCGCCTCCAGCATCTCCGGCATTTCGGCGATTCCGCCCAGGTGGACCGTGAAGTCGTAGAGCGACTGCACGTCGGCCAGGCGGCCCCGCAGCCGGTTGGAGGACCGGTACATGGCGGCCGCCACCATGCACGGCCCGCTGAGGATGGCCAGCGCCCAGGGCTGGGCCCAGTAGGCCTCGATGGCGGTGATGGCCAGGGTGCAGCTGAGCGGTATCAGGATGGTCAGCTGCAGGGCCAGGCCCCGGAAGTAGTCCCCGTGGGGCACCGCCCCGGCGGCCGCCATGACGGCTATCACCGCGATGTCGGTGACCAGCTCGTAGGTCAGGATGGCGGCCGCCACACCCAGCCAGTCCACCGGGCTGACCGGGTAGTGGCCGTGGGTGACGGCCCGCAGCACCAGCAGGGAAAGGACCATCCCGTTCAGCTGGTTGACCAAGTTGAAGGCGAAGCGGGCCCCGTTGCTGCGCCGCAGCACCTGCACCACGAGGGTGGCGAGCACCAGTGCCCCGATCAGTGTGCGCGCCGGCACCGTGGCCGCTCCCACCACGACCGGCACGGCGAAGAAGTCGAGGCCGAGGGTCTGGCTGCGGATATGGCAGGTGACCGGCAGCCTCTGTATGGCGATGGCGGCCACCGTCAGGAGCGGCCAGGGAAGCGTGCGGGGCAGGGTGGCCGGGGATTCCCGGACGGCGGCCACGGTGAGGGCCATTCCGGTCAGCCCTACCGCCAGGACCACGGCCCAGACCAACCCGGGGACGTCATCGAGCTGGGCCCGGATCCGGCTGCTCAGCCCGCGCCAATCCGAGCGGCAGCCCTGCAGCAGTTGGTTAACCACTTCCATCGGGCGACCTCGCGGATCGAGTAACGCTTCATACCCTACGACCTAATCGGTACACTCTGCCCCGTTAGGTGCATATCGGAACGTTATGCTCCTGATCCGGCCGGGGATCGTGCGTGGTCTCCGTCCGGTTGCTCGGGGTTTCAAGCGGGATTTCTCAGAAGATTCTGCGGCCCACCTCGGGCTTCTTTCTTGTCTCGAAAAGGGGGTGAACACATTGGCTCAGGGCACCTGGGGGGTTTGACGCCGGATGGCAGTCCGACGTCAACCCCGATACATCCACCCGTGACACCGCTCTAGACAAAGGGCGGGTGACGGAACCCAGGCAGTTATCAACGAAACAAAGCATCGGTCTGAGCAGCCGGCTTCTGAAGTGCGTAGTTCGGCTGCTCAGACCGGTTTTCTCTTTTTGCGGGGAGAAGGGGCATTGCAACCGAATAGTCGACGTGGCCGTTTCCGGGCGCTGTGGCTGGCCACCGGCGTGTCGTCGGTGGGCGACGGCATGGTCCTGGTGGCCTTTCCGCTGCTCGCCCTGACGCTGACCCGAAACCCCCTCTCCGTCGCCGGGGTGGCGGTGGCCGGCCGGCTGGCGGCGCTCCTGGTGGCGTTGCCGGTGGGGGCCCTGGTGGACCGGGTGGACCGGAGGCGCCTGGTGATGGCGGTGGAGGGACTGCGGGCTGCGACCATGGCCGGGTTCGGGGCGGCGGTGATCACCGGTCACGAGTCGCTGGCGGGGATCTACCTGGCGGCGTTCCTCCTGGGTGGGCTGACCGTCGCCCTCGACGTCATCTCCGCCGCCTGCCTGCCCGCCCTGGTCGCAGAGGACGACCTGGTGGGGGCCAACGCCCGGTTGCTCACCGCCGAGCTCAGCGGGGAGGAGCTGCTCGGGCAGGCGGCGGGGGGAGCGGCCTTCGCCGCCGCCGCGGCCCTGCCGTTCCTCTGCGACGCCGTCAGCTTCGTCGCTTCGGCTGGTCTGATGGCCTACGCCGTCCCCCCCGGGGAGAAGCGCCGCGCCGACACCTCCCTCCTGTCCGACGTGGGGGCCGGGATCAGGTGGCTCGCCGGCGACCGGCTCCTGCGCAGCCTGGTCGTGGTCATCGGGTGCCTGGCCTACTGCCAGGCCATGGTCTTCGGGGTCATGGCGCTCTACGCCACCGGACCGCTGCACCTGAGCCCCGGCGGGTACGGGCTGTTCCTGGCGGTGGCCGGCAGCGGCAATGTGATCGGCGCCCTGGCCGCCGGCCGTCTCAACCGCCGCATCGGCGGGGGGTGGTGCATCGTCGGGGCCGGAGCGGTGGCGGTGGCCGGGTACCTGACCATGGCGGCGGCCCACTCCGCGCTGGTCGCGGTGATCGCCCTGACCGCCGAGACGGCCGCCGTCCTGGTGGGCAACACGTCGGTCCGCAGCGTGCGCCAGTCGGCGGCCGGCCCGGGGATGCAGGGGCGGGCCGCCAGCGCTTTTCAGGTGCTGGTGCTCGGCGCCCTGCCGCTCGGCGGGCTGGTCGGTGGGCTCCTGGCCCCGGTCGTCGGGATCAGGGGGGTGATGGTCGTGGCGGCCGGCCTGCAGGCCGTGGTGCTGGCGGTCATGGGGGCCCGCCTGCTGGCCCCGGCGGTCGTTTCCCAAGATTTTGCCGAGCCGTAACCGCCCCCGGGCGCCGGCGTACCGGTGGTTCGTTACGGTGGGCCGGGATGGTTTGCTCCACCGACCGTCACGCCTGTGACGCCCCCGGCCGGCCCCGCCGGAGCTCCGCCGCCTCTCTGGGCCGTCTGTCCCGTAGGGCCGTGCCCAACCTGCTGGTGTCGGCGGTGGGCCCGGCGGTGTGCTTCATCGAGGGCCGGCACCTGTGGGGGTTGGTCGGTGGTGTGGTCCTGGCCCTGGCGTGGAACGCGGTGGCGCAGGCCTGCCGGGTGGTGCGGGGCCAGCCCTGCTCCGGGATCCTGCTGGTCGGTCTGGTGGGCCTGGTGGCCCGGGGCTCGCTGGCCCTGGCTCTGCACTCGGCCCGCATGTACTTCGTAGCCCCGGCGGTGATCACGGCCGTCACCGGGGCGGCCTACGTGACGTCGGCGTTCACGTCCGTGCCCCTCGTGACCCGGATGTTCGCCGAGCTGGTCCCGCCCAGCGTGGTGGATCCCGAGCACCCCCGGTGGCGCCGGACGCTCCGGCGGGGGACGATCGCCTACGGCCTGGAGCAGATGGGGGTGTCCGCCCTGTCGCTGTTCCTCGTGGCCCGGATGTCCCCGACGGTCTACGCCGCCCTCCACCCGATGATCTCCTCGGCGGTGTTCGCCCTGACCGCGGCCGTGGCCCTGCCGTTCCTCTGGCCCGGTGGCCTCCGCCCGGGGAAGCGCCGGGCGGGCGTGGCCGCACCGGCCTGAGCGCACCGGTCCGACCGGCTACGGCCGGCTCCCCGAGTTGACACCGGTCGGGTCGGCTCGGCGGGGATCGGAGCCGTCGTGGTTCTGGCCGAGGTTCTCCTGCACCAGGCGCCGGACCTCCGATCCCTCCAGGGTTTCCCTGGCGGCCAGAGCGGCGGCCACCGCCTCCAGGCTGGCCCGGTGGCTGCTGAGCACCGCCCGGGCCCGGGACCCCTGCTCGGCCAGGATCCGCGCCACCTCCTGGTCGATCACCCGGGCCGTCTCGTCGGAGTAGTCGCGGGTGTGGATCAGCTCCTCGCCGAGGAACACCGGGCCCCGCGGCCCCCAGGCCATCTGGCCGATGGCCTCCGACATGCCCCACTCGCGCACCATCCGCCCGGCCAGCTCGGTCGCTGCGGCCAGGTCGTCCTGCGCCCCGGTGGACGGCACACCGAAGACCAGCTCCTCGGCCGCCCGGCCCCCGAGGCGCACGGCCAGGGCGTCGTCGAGGAACGGGCGCTGCTGCAGCTGGCGCTCCTCGACGGGGAGCTGCTGGGTGGCCCCGAGGGCCATGCCGGTCGGGAGGATGGTCACCTTGTGGACCGGGTCGGCGTTGGGCAGGAGCTCGGCCAGCACCGCGTGGCCGGCCTCGTGGTGGGCGACGATCCGCTTCTCCTCGCGGGTCAGGGCCAGGGAGGTGCGGCGAAGTCCCAGCAGCACCCGGTCCCGGGCCGCCTCCAGGTCGGCGTTGCTGATCTCCTGGCTGCTGCGCCGCACCGCGATCAGCGCGGCCTCGTTCATCAGGTTCTCCAGGTCCGCGCCGCTCATGCCCGGGGTTCCCCGGGCCAGCGTGGCCAGATCCACGTCCGGCCCGGTCTTCTTGTCCCGACTGTGGACCTGGAGGACCGCCAGGCGCTCGTCGAGGGTGGGCAGCGGTATCACGACCTGACGGTCGAAGCGGCCGGCCCGCAGCAGGGCCGGGTCCAGGATGTCCGGCCGGTTGGTCGCCGCCAGGACCACTATGCCCTCTGCCGCCTCGAAGCCGTCCATCTCCGACAACAGCTGGTTGAGGGTCTGCTCCCGCTCGTCGTGACCCCCACCGAGGCCGGCCCCCCGCTTGCGGCCGATGGCGTCGATCTCGTCCACGAAGACGATGGACGGCTTGTTCTGGCGGGCGGTGTCGAACAGGTCCCGCACCCGGGCCGCCCCCACCCCCACGAACATCTCCATGAACTCCGAACCGGTGATGGTGATGAAGGGCACGCCGGCCTCGCCGGCCACCGCCCGGGCCACCAGGGTCTTGCCGGTACCGGGCGGCCCGACCAGGAGCACCCCTTTCGGGGTCCGGGCGCCGATGCTGCGGAACCGGGTCGGGTTCTTGAGGAAGTCGACCAGCTCGCGGATCTCCAGCTTCACCCCGTCGTATCCGGCCACGTCAGCGAAGGTCGTGGTCGGTTTCTCCGTGATGTGGACCTTGGCCTTGCTCCTCGACCAGGTGTTCAGCCCGGTCATCTGGCTCTGGGTGCGCCGGGAGAACCACACCATCACCGCGATGACCAGGGCGATGAGCACCCCCCAGCCGAGCAGAGAGGGCCAGACGCTCTTGGTGGCCGCCACGTAGGTGCGCTGCACGTCGTGGCTGTTGAGGAGGTCCACGTCGGCGCTGGGCAGGCCGCCGGCCGGCCCCTGGCTGGTGAACTTGGAGGAGTCGGTGAAGGTGCCGTCGATCTTGCCCGAGGACTGCGCGATCTGGACCGAGCTCACCTCGTTGTCGGCCACCCGGGTGAGGAAGGTGGAGTAGGAGAGGGTGGGCGTGGTGGCCGGCGGCTCGGCCACGACCGCCACGGTGACCAGGAGGCCGATGAAGGCGGCCAGCAGGGCGGCCAGCAGGACCTTCGAGCGGGTGGAGCGGGCCGGCCGGTCCGAGCCCGCCGACCCGGGGTGGTCGCGGTCGGGACGGTCGGGGGGGTAGTTCACGGGGCGTCCGGCGTTCGGGGAATCCGCGGCGGCTCCGGCAGCGGTTGCGGCGGCGGCACCGGGTAGGGCTCCGGATCCGGCGGGGGCAGGGGCTCCGGCGGGGGCAGGGGCTCCGGCGGAGGGAGGGGTTCCGGCGGGGGCAGGGGTTCCGGCGGGGGAACGGGTTGCGGCGGGCTGGGGCTGCCCTCCGGGGCGGCACCCGATCTGGGCATGGCTCCATCGAATCGGTCCGGCGTCGGGAACCGATAGGGGCCAAGGTCCCCGCCCGGCCACCCGGACCGGCGTTCCGGGTGGGCGCCGGCGCCGGCCGGTCGGGCAGGATGTGGGGGCCGGGCCCCGCCGGGGCCGGGCAGGGGAGGAAGATCTTGGAAATCGACGTGATGGTGTCCCCCCGGTCGTGGGCCGCGACCGCCGAGCTGGCCGGGGCCGTGGAGGGAGCCGGGTTCTCCGGGATGCTCTTCACCGAGACGTCGCAGACGCCCTGGATGTCCATCGCCGCCGCCGCCCAGGCGGCGCCGTCACTGTCTTTCAGCACCGGCATCGCCGTGGCCTTCCCGCGCAGCCCGATGATCTCCGCCAGCCTGGCCTGGGAGCTGGCCGGCAACACCGGGGGACGGTTCCGGCTGGGGCTCGGCAGCCAGGTGAAGGCCCACGTGGAGCGCCGCTACGGCGCCCCGTTCGATCCTCCCGGGCCGCGCATGCGGGACTACCTCGAAGCGGTCCAGGCCTGCCTGCGGGCTTTCCGGGGAGAGGAGAAGCTCGGCCACACCGGGCCCTACTACAACCTGAGCCTCCTGCCCGAAGCCTGGGCTCCCGAGCGGCACGGCCACGGCGACATCAAGGTCGACGTGTCCGCCGTGGGCCCGTGGATGTGCCGCATGGCCGGGGAGGTCGCCGACGGGATCCACGTGCACCCGCTGCACTCGGTCCACTACCTGAAGCAGCGCCTGCTGCCCGCCGTGGCGGAGGGGGCGTCCCGGGCCGGCCGGCCGCCCACTGAGGTGGAGCTGATAGTGCCGGTCTTCGCCGTGCCCGGCGACAGCGCCGAGGAGCGGGCCCCGCTCCTCGAGATGGCCCGCCGCCAGATCGCCTTCTACGGCTCCACCCGCAACTACGCCTTCCAATTCGACGATCTCGGCTTCGAGGGCACCTCCGCCCGGCTCAACGAGGCGATGAAGGCCGGGGACATGGCCGGCTTCGCCGCCACCATCAGCGACGAGATGCTCGGGCACTTCGCCGTGGTCGCAACCTGGAGTGACATGGCGGCGGCGCTGCTCGAGCGCTACCGGGGGACGGCCTCCCGCCTGGTCATGTACCTGGCCATGGCCTCGATCGACCGGGACCCGGCCACCCTCACCCGGTGGGGACGGGTGGCCGCCGAGATCCGGGCCGCCACCTCGGGGTAGCAGATGGTGGTGGGGCCGGGACCGGTGGGTACTGTAGGCCCCGTGAGATGCCCGGCCGGCCATACCGAGAAGCCGCCTCCCGGCGCGACCCGGATCTGATCGGCGGGCGGTGATGGCGGGAGCGGGCTACCGGAGGGTGGCGGAGTTGAAGCTGGGGCGGGAGTCGGACGCGGTGCCGCGGGCCCGGCACCTGGCCCGGACCGCTCTGACCGGGAGGTGGGAGGAGGTCGCCTACGACGCCGAGCTGGTGGTGAGCGAGCTGGTCACCAACGCGACCCTGCACGGCGACCCGCCGATCGAGGTCCGGCTGCTGGCGTCCGACCGGCTGCGGGTGGAGGTCCACGACCAGGGCCGGGAAGCCCCCATCCTCCTCCGGCGCAACACCGAGGCCATGACCGGCCGGGGGCTGGCCATGGTCGCGGCCCTGTCCGCAGCATGGGGGGTGGACCCGGCCCCGGCCGGCGGCAAGGTGGTGTGGGCCGAGCTCGGGGGTGGCTCCGCCCGCCCTCCCGGCCGGGCCGACCAGGACATCGAGGCGCTGTTGGCCGCATGGTCCGACGAGGACGACACGCCGGTCACCTGCACGGTGCGGCTGGGGGCCGTCTCCACGGAGCTGCTGCTGTCGGCCAAGTCGCACATCGACAACGTGGTCCGGGAGCTCACCCTGCTCAGGGAGGGCGAGGCGGTCCGCGGCAAGGCCCTCCCCCCCGACCTGGAAGCCCTGGTCCAGACCGTCACCGTCGACTTCGCCGCCGCCCGGGCGGAGATCAAGCGCCAGGCCGCCACGGCGGCGGCCCGGGGGGAAGAGCTGACCGACCTGGAGTTGCATCTGGCACCGGAGGTGGCCGACGCGGGGGAGCGGTACCTGGCCGCCCTCGACCAGGCGGACCGTTACGCCCGGGCCTCCGACCTGCTCACCCTGGCCCCGCCCCGGGTGCACCGGCTGTTCCGGCAGTGGTACGTGCGGTCGCTGGTCGACCAGCTGCGGGTGCTGGCCCGGGGCGGATCCCCGGCGCCGGCCCGGTCCTTCCAGGTCGTCCTGGCCGAGGAGGTGGGCCGGCTGGAGGAGAAGGCCGACGTCTCCAACCGTCTCAGCCTGCTCCAGACGGTGACAGCCCAGTTGGTGGAGGCCGCCACGGTTGCCGACATGGCGAGAATCGTGGTGGACAATGCGGTCCGGTTCCTCGGGGTGGAGACCGCCCGGGTCAGGATGATCGGCGACGACGGCGTCCTGCGGTCGGTGGCGTGGCGCAGCCGGGATCGGACGGCTCCCGAGCCGCAGTCCGAGTACTCCATAGAGGCCGACCTGCCGGGTGCCCGGGCGGTGCGCACCGGCCGCCCGCAGTTCCTCCGCTCGATCAACCAGTTCGTGCATTTCGATCCCCGGTTGCACGGCCAGTACCCGGCCGGCCGGAGCGGCCACGTGGTCCCCCTGACCGTCGCCGAGCGGACCCTCGGGGTGCTGTCGCTGACCTTCGACGGAGGGGAGCTGTCCGACGACGACGAGTTCGCCGTGGTGGAGTCCCTGGCCGACGTCCTGGCCCAGGCCCTGCGCCGGGCCGAACTGGCCGAGCGCCAGGAGCGGCAGCGACAGGCCCTCACGTTCCTGGCCGACGCCCTCGGGGTCCTGGTCTCGGCCGAAGGCCCGGCCGACGTGCTGGAGCGGCTGGTGGCCCACGCCGTGCCCCGCTTCGCCGACTGGTGCGCGGTGTACGTGCTGGACGGGCAGGTGCTGCGCCGGGCGGCGGTGGCGGCCTGCAGCCTGGCCGGCCCGGTCCCCGGAGGGGGTGCCGGCCAGGTCGTCCCCGGCGACTCGGACGTGCCCCACAACCGGGTCCTGCGGACCGGCCGGCCCGAGAGGATCGGCCCCGAGGTGGGATCTCTGCTCGAAGCGCTGTACCCGCAGGTCGACTTCTCCGCCCTCGGGGCCGACTGGTCCCGGGCCAGCGGCCTCTGCGTCCCGATCGAGCTGCGGGGCCGTCGGGTCGGGGTCATCGCCGTCACATTCTTCGGCGACGGCCGGCAGGTGGGCGACGACGCCACCGAGGTGCTCACGGGGCTGGCGGCCCGGGCCGCCATCGCCCTCGACATCGCCGAGCTGCGCAGCGGGCAGCGCCAGCCCGCCGAACGGGTCGTGCTCGATCTGGCCCTCGGGGCGGGGGGCATCGGGACCTTCGACTGGGACCTGGTCACCGGGCGGCTGGTCTGGGACGACCGGCTGCTCGACATGTTCGGGTTGGACCGGAGCCGGTTCGAGTTGTCCATCGAGGACTTCTACGACCGGCTGCACCCCGCCGATCGCGACCGGGTCCGGGACGTGCTCCAGCAGTCACTCGACACCTGCGGCGGCTATGACGCCGAGTACCGGAT
>JAKAXN010000623.1 GCA_021816565.1 Actinomycetes bacterium | reverse complement strand
GGCGGGTCTGTGACGTTTGAGGGGTGATGGGCAGGCTGGGTGATGGTGGGTTCGAGGAGTTTTTCGCCGAGGTGATCGGCGAGGCTGTCTCGGTCGCTGCCCGCGTCTTGGGCGACCGTGCCTTGGCGGAGGACGCGGCCGTGGAGGCGATGGCCAGGGCTCATCTTCGCTGGACATCCCTGTCGGGCGATCCGTTCCGTCGTGCCTGGGTCCTGAGAGTCGCCGTCAACGCGGCGTTGGACATTCAGCGATCAGAGCACAGACGGCGTGGTCGGGAGGCCCGGAACGCTACTGCTGCAGTCGGTGGAGGATTCGAGCAGGAGACCTTGGACCGGCTGGTCCTCAACGCTGCTCTGGCGAAGTTGCCGCGACGCCAACGCGAAGCGGTCGTACTGAGGTATCTGGTGGGGCTATCCGAACGAGACGCCGCATCGGTAATGGGCTTGAGCGGTGGGACGCTCAAGGTGCATGTGCGCCGCGGCCTGTCAGCTTTAGGGGGTCCGTTGACCCGCGAGATCACCGGCGGTATCTGCGATGCGTGACATGGATGTTCAGCGCCTTCTGGAGGCGACCAAGACTCGTAGTCACCAGTTGCGCACTCGACGACGCCTCCTCGCAGGGGGCATCGCAGCCCTGATAGCTGCCGCCGTCGCTATCCCCGCTGCAGTCCTCCCAGGCAGATCCACCAGACACGGTGTTGTCGTCTCCCCAGGTCCATCAACTCCGAGCACCGTTTCTGATGCTGCCGACCCGCTCTTCCGTGTCGTCAGACAGATCCACCTTCCAGGAGGACAGCTCGACTCGAGTGATCTCCTGGTAGCTGGCGGTGCGATCTTCGCCCAGCCGTCCGCCTGGGGAAGTGCGGGAACGATCGTCAGGGTCGACCCCGCGACCGGCAAGGTCGGGCCCTCAACGCGGATCGCCTGGCTGGACGGCATCACTTTCGCCGGCGGGAACCTCTGGGCAGCTATCAGCCCCTCAGGAACCCCAGGTACAGTCGAAGCGCTCAACCCCGCGACCCTCACGGTCGCCAAGACCGTGCACCTCAGCGAGCAGATCTCCCAGCAGGTAAAGACCAGTGTCACAGCGGCTGGGGGTCTCGTCTGGATAGCGACCGCCGGCGGCTTCACCGCAGTCGACCCGGCGTCTGGTGCTGTCGTGCGCCATGTAGGCGCCGGCCCGAGCGGGACGACATCTGGGTCTTCCACCGCGGTCGCCGCACCGCCCGACGGCAGCATCCTCTGGACCGCCGAAACCAACGCGGGTGGGGCGCCGATCGCCGCACAGGTGCGGAACCCGACGACTGGAGCCGCGATCAACTCCGGAGCGGTCGACGTCGGAGCCGCCGGTCTGAGCAGCATCGCCGCCACCTCGAGCTACGCCTGGGTCAGCTACCCAACCGGTCATGCCGGCAGCTACCTGCGAATCAACAACCTATCGGGGCTTCCAGCCCTGCGACCCGCTAGGAATCTCGCCGGCTCAAACGCCATCTCCGCCTACATGGCCGGGACGAGATTGTGGATGGTCGACCCTGAGACAAGCAAGGCCGCCTGCGCTGACCCAGCCACTGGCGCGATCCTCGCCCAGGCGAACTTCGCGGCTACCGCCATCACCAGCGTGTCAACCCATCTGCTCGCCATAAGCAGCGGACCAGACATCCTCATCGCCCAACCCAGCGCCCGCTGCTCCGGCTAAGCCTCTCCGGCCCATCAGCACAGCCGTCGCGGTATGCGACGGCCCAGCCCGCCGAACCCGTGGGAGTATCTCCACCGGCCGAGAGGCGGGTGTAGCAGATCGACGTCACGGCCCAGCGGCGGCGCTGGGGATAATGGCCTTGAAGACCAGCTTGACGCTGAAGGATGTCCCGTCGAACTGGACTCCGTAGCATCCCGGGTGCTTCACGTAGCTACCGGACGGCTGCTCGCGCCAGCCGTCGACCCCGTTCGAGGTCGAAGCCGAAGAGATGACTAGTGGTCCCGCTCCGCCATCGCCGAGGATGGAGATGGGACCTGACCCATCCAGGGATCTGGCTCTGACTATCAGCGGACCTCGGTAGGTGGGTCTCACCAGCCAGTGCGTCTTGATGCCGTACCAACCGGGGATGTCGGACTGGGCCAGGTCTACTGTTCCCGCAGAGAAGTTCCCCCGCTGGGGGATCATTACACCGACAGCACCGACCAGGATCGCCGGCCCGGTCGCGTTGGCGAGAGTGAGCATCTGCCCCGAGGTGGCTGGACAAGGCTGCCCGCTGGTCAAGCTGGGTAGACGAAGCGGTCGACTCTCCAAGGCGCTCACCGTCGAACTCGTGGGCGCCGAACCTATCTTGCCGCTCATCGGTGGGGCGCTGGAAGGCTTCGGTCCGGAGCAGCCTGCTGCCACTCCTGATAGCGCCACCAGCGTCGATGCCGCCAGACCGACCAGGCGAGTGGGCTGCACCCGCCTGTTACGTCCCGGCCGAGTTCCGATGTCCGGCGGTCGGCGAGCCACGCCTGCACTCACCAGCCCGGCAATCCCTCTAACACTGGTATCCAGAGATCACCTGCCAGGTTCCGTCGGCGAGACGGGCGACCTCAAGAGTGATGCTCCCTGACCGCACGTGGTTCGCGGAGCCGGGAACGATCTTCCAGCCCGACGCCGGGATC
>JAKAXN010000622.1 GCA_021816565.1 Actinomycetes bacterium | reverse complement strand
GGAGCAGACCCAGCAGCAGGCCACGGCCCCGACCGGCCAGGGTACGGCTGCGGTCCCGGGCACCACCCAGCCGACCGGTGGCGGAGCGGTCCCCACCCCCCTCGCCGATCCGGCCACCGGGGCCGGACCCACGGCGCCTTCCACCACCCGACCCCCGGCCACCACCGCCCCGCCGGCGACGACCCGGTTGCTGATCGCCCCCACCGTCGGCGCCAGGCCGGCCCCGACAGCCACCACCGCCACCACCGCCACCACCGCCACCACCGCTCCGACCACCACGGCCACATCCACACCGGCCGCCGGCCCATCGGCCAGCAGCCCGACCTCGGGATCGGGTACCGGGCCGGTGCCGCCACAGGCTCCGGGCGCCAACGCCGCCCTGGCCTACGCCCGGGCCCAGCTGGGCAAGCCCTACCAGTGGGCCGGCGCCGGGCCGGACAGCTTCGACTGCTCGGGGCTGGTCATGATGGCCTGGGACCAGGGCGGGGTGCGCTTCCCCCATCTGGCCCAGGACCAGTACGACATGACCGCCCGCATCCCGGTATCGCAGGCCCTGCCCGGGGACCTGGTCTTCTTCGGGACGCCGGACAACGTCTACCACGTGGGCATCTACATCGGTAACGGCCAGATGATCGACGCCCCGGAGACGGGCCAGAACGTGAGCATCCAGTCCGTCTACTGGAGCTCGCTGCTCGGCGCCGGCCGGGTCCACTCCTGACCCGGGCCACCGCGACGCCACCGCGGCCGCTCCGGCGGCCGTAGCATCGCCGGTCATGCGCATCGGTATCCACGCCGGCCTGTCCGGCCGGGGCGACAACGCCATCGAAGAGCTCCTCACCGAGGCCCGGGCCGCCGCGGAGCACGGGCTGGACTTCTGGACCCCCCAGATGAGCGACATCGACGCTCTCACCGCCCTGGCCGTGGTCGGGCGGGAGGTACCCGGCCTGCGGGTCGGCACCGCGGTGGTCCCCACCTATCCCCGCCATCCCATGGTGATGGCCATGCAGGCGTTGACCGTCCAGGCCGCCACCGGCGGGAACCTCTCCCTCGGCATCGGGCTCTCCCACCAGGTGGTGATAGAGGGCGCCTACGGCATCGATTTCTCCAAACCGGTGCGGCACATGCGCGAGTACCTGGAGATCCTCGTGCCGCTGCTCCACGAGGGCCGGGCGTCGTACGAGGGCGAGGAGTTGACCGCCCGCACCTTCGCCCCGATGAAGCCGGCCGGCTCCACTCCCCCGCCGGTGCTCGTCGCCGCCCTCGGCACCCAGATGCTCCGGCTGGCCGGGCGTCTGGCCGACGGGACGGCGCTGTGGATGGTGGGGCCGCGGACCGTCGCCGAGCACATCGTGCCGACCATCACCAAAGCCGCCGAGGAAGCCGGCCGGCCCGCCCCGCAGGTCCTGGTGGGACTGCCGGTATCGGTCACCGCCGACCCCGACGCGGCCCGCCAGAAGGCCGCATCGGCCTTCGGCTTCTACAACAACCTGCCCTCCTACCGGGCCATGCTCGACCGGGAGGCGGCCGCCGGCCCCGCCGACGTGGCCATCGTCGGCGACGAGGAGCAGGTCGCGGCCCAGTTGCGCCACCTCGGCGACGTGGGGGCCACGGCTCTCAGCCTGCCGGTGTTCGGCAGCCGTGACGAACGGGCCCGCACCCTGGCCCTACTCGGCGAGCTGGCGAAGGGCTGAGCCGGACATGCGCGCTGCCACGGTCGTCGACGGGCGGATCGAGATCCGGGAACACCCCGACCCCGAGCCCGGTAACGGGCAGCTACTGGTCCGGGTCCGGGCCGCCGGGCTCAACGGGGCCGACATGATCCAGGTCAAGGGCGGGTACCCGGCCCCTCCCGGCTCGCCACCCGACATCCCGGGCCTGGAGCTGGCCGGGGAGGTCGTGGGGACCGGTCCGGGGGTGACGCGCTTCCGGCCCGGCGACCGGGTCATGGCGGTGGTCGGCGGCGGCGGCCAGGCGGAGCTGGCGACGGTCCACGAGCGGGAGGCCATGCCGGTACCGGCCGGTCTGGGGTGGCCGGAGGCGGGCGGGCTCCCGGAGGTGTTCACCACCGCCCACGACGCCCTGTTCAGCCAGGCCGGGCTGCGCATGGGGGAACGCCTCCTGGTCCACGGCGCTGCCGGAGGCGTCGGCACCGCCGGGGTCCAGCTGGGGGTGGCAGCCGGTGCCCGGGTGGTGGCGTCGGTGCGCAACCCCGACATGCGGGCCCGGGTGGCCGAGCTGGGGGCGACGGTGATCGACCCGGCGGACGCCGGTGAGGCCGGGCCCTACGACGTGATCCTGGAGCTGGTGGGCGCCCCCAACCTGGAGGTCAACCTGAAGAGCCTCGACACCGGCGGGCGCATCACCGTCATCGGTACCGGCGCCGGTGCCAGAGGCGAGATCAACCTGGGCCTGCTCATGGTGAAGCGGGCCCGCATCCACGGTTCGACGCTGCGGGCCCGACCCCTGGAGGGCAAGGCCGCAGCCGCCCGCCTGATGGAGAGCCACGTGCTGCCTCTCTTCGAGGCGGGGCGGCTGAAGGTGCCGATCGACTGCACCTTCCCCCTCGAGGAGGCGGCCGATGCCTACGGGCGCTTCGCCGCGGGGGCCAAGTTCGGCAAGGTCGTGCTCCTCTGCGGGTAGCCCG
>JAKAXN010000621.1 GCA_021816565.1 Actinomycetes bacterium | reverse complement strand
CGGCGCCGAGCTCGCGCAGCGGCGGGGCGGCCGCCCCCCGGCCCCGGCGGGTCTTCGGCTGGGCGAAGAGGGCCAGCGCCTGGTCCAGGGTCACGCTGAAGAGCTGATCCTCGCTCTCCAGGGACCGGGAATCGCTGCCCTTCTTCAGGTACGGCCCGTAGCGGCCGTTGGTGGCCACGATCTCCTCGCCGTCGCCCGGGTCGGTCCCTACCACCCGGGGCAGCTGCAGAAGCCTCAGGGCGTCCTCCAGGGTCACCGTGGCCGGGTCCATGGTCCCGAACAGCGAGGCGGTGCGGGGCTTCTCCCCGGTGGCCGCCAGATCCTCGGCGCTGCCCACCTGCACGTAGGGCCCGTACCGGCCGGCCTTGACCACCACGGGCAGGCCGCTGTCGGGGTCGGGGCCCAGCTCGCGGTCGGAGGAACCGGCATCGAGCAGCTCCCCGGCCCGCTCGACGGTCAGCTCGTCGGGGGCCAGGTCCTCGGGAAGGGAGGCCCGGCCGTCGGCCTCGCCGGTCTCGGTCGTGCGCTGCACGTAGGGGCCGTAGCGGCCCACCCGCACCACGATCCCCGAGTCGGGGCCGCCGATGGCGATCGAGTTGACCTCCCGGGCGTCGATCTGGCCCAGGTGCTCGGAGACCATCCGCTTGAGCCCCGGGCGGTCGGCCCCGTCGGAGCTCTCCCCGAAGTAGAACCGGGTGAGCCACGGCACCGCGTCGCGCTCGCCGTTGGCGATGCCGTCGAGGTCCTCCTCCATGGAGGCGGTGAAGTTGTAGTCGACCAGCTCACCGAAGTGCCGCTCCAGCAGGCCGATCACCGCGAAAGCGGTCCAGGACGGCACCAGGGCGGAGCCCTTCTTCCAGACGTAGCCGCGGCCCTGGATGGTGTCGAGGATCGACGCGTACGTCGAGGGGCGGCCCACGCCCATCTCCTCCAGGGCCTTCACCAGGGACGCCTCGGTGAAGCGGGCCGGCGGGGAGGTGCTGTGGCCGTCGGCGGCCAGCTCCAGCACCGACAGGGCGTCGCCGACCGCCAGGCGGGGCAGGCGCACCTCCCGGTCCTCCAGGTCGGCGTCGGGGTCGTCGGATCCCTCCACGTAGGCCCGCAGGAACCCCGGGAAGGTGATCACCCGACCGGACGTGGCGAACTCGGCGTCCTCGCCGTCACTGGAGGTCGCACCCAGGCGGACCTGGACGCTCTGGCCCACCGCGTCGGACATCTGCGACGCCACGGTGCGCATCCACACCAACTCGTACAGGCGGCGCTGGTCGCCCTGCAGGTTGGTCGCCTCGGGGGTGCGGAAGGTGTCGCCGGCGGGGCGGATGGCCTCGTGGGCCTCCTGGGCGTTCTTCACCTTCTTGTCGTAGCGGCGGGGGCTGTCGGGCACGTAGCGGTCGCCGTAGAGGGTCCGGGCCTGGCTGCGGGCCGCGTTGAGCGCCTCCTCCGACAAGGTGGTGGAGTCGGTACGCATGTAGGTGATGTAGCCCGACTCGTAGAGATCCTGAGCCACCCGCATGGTGCGCGCCGCCGAGAAACGCAGCTTGCGGCCGGCCTCCTGCTGCAAGGTGGAGGTCATGAACGGCGGGTGAGGGGTGCGCCGCCACGGTTTCTCCTCCACCGAGCGCACCGAGAAATCGGCGTTCTCGAGCCGGCCGGCCAGCGCCGCGGCGGCCACCTCGTCGAGCAGCACGGCATCGGCGCGGGTCAGCCGGCCGTTCTCGTCGAAGTCCCGGCCGGCGGCCAGGCGCTTCCCGTCGAGCTCCACCAGGGTGGCCCCGAAGCGGGAGTCGTCGGCGTCGGGGCCGGCCTGGGCGAAGCGGCCGGCCAGGTCCCAGTAGGAGGCCGGGGTGAAGCGCATGCGGGCCCGCTCCCGCTCCACCAGCAGGCGGGTGGCCACCGACTGCACCCGGCCGGCGGACAGGCTGGGCATGACCTTCTTCCACAGCACCGGGGAGACCTCGTAGCCGTACAGGCGGTCGAGGATGCGCCGGGTCTCCTGGGCGTCGACCAGGCGGCGGTCCAGCTCCCGCCACTCCCGCACGGCCCGCTCGATGGCCGGCCTGGTGATCTCGTGGAACACCATGCGCTTGACCGGCACCCGGGGGGCCAGCACCTCCATCAGGTGCCAGGCGATGGACTCGCCCTCGCGGTCCTCGTCAGTGGCCAGATACAGCTCGCTGGCGTTCTTGACCATGTCCTTCAGCTTGCGGACCTGGTCCTTCTTCTCCCGGGACACCACGTAGAGCGGCTTGAAGTCGTTGTCCACGTCCACCCCGAGCCGGGACCACGGCTCGGACTTGTAGGCGGCCGGCACGTCAGCGGCGTTGCGGGGAAGGTCCCGGATGTGCCCGATGGAGGACTCGACGTCGTAGTCGGACCCGAGGAAGCGGGCGATGGTGCGGGCCTTGGCCGGCGACTCGACGATGACTAACGGTTTGGGCATGGGTCCCCAATTGTTAGAGGAAAAAGGGAGCGGCCGGGGTGACCGCCTCCCCTCTGGCTTGGCGCACAGGGTATAGCGGCTGCCGGGCCTAGACCGCCATGCCGGGGGTCGGGGGCCCGTCAGGCGGGCCGGGGCGGGGGCCGGTGACGCCGGTGGCCGGGCCCCGGGGGCCCGGCCACCGCATGATCCGGCGTCGCTTCAGGCGGGGC
>JAKAXN010000620.1 GCA_021816565.1 Actinomycetes bacterium | reverse complement strand
CGATGTCGAGGAGCACCTCGTCCTTGTCGACCTTGACGACCGTGCCGCTCACGATGTCGCCGTCCTCGAACTCCACGATCGTGCCGGCGATGGCGTCCTCGAGCGAGGTGCCGCCGAGGTCGTCGGCGGTGATCTGGCGAGGGGTGTACTCGCCGGACTCGTCGAAGGTGCCCATCTCGGAGGTGGGCCCGCCTTCGCTGGGGGGGGCGGCAGCAGTCATAGAGTCGGACATGGAGTCGTAGCCTTCTTTCCGGACAAAAGCGACCTCCCGCCGCGGCGACGGGAGGAACGGTTCCGAGTCTACACCTCGCCTACCAGGAGGAACTCCGGGTGGTCGATATCGGGTCGTCTGGTCGCGTAGTCTCCCGGCCCCACCGACCACAGCCCGGCCACCCCGACGCCGGCCCGGGCGGCCATGAGACGCAGCTCACGGGGGGTGAAGCAGGTGGTCCACAGGTCGAACGGGGCCGGCCGGCCGTCGGCGTCGCGCACCTCGGTCCGCTCGTGGTTGACCCCGGTGGCCGCGTCGAAGGTGTCGCCCTCCTCCAGGTAGCGCAGCGCGAAGTACGCCGAGAACGCCGACAGGGCCACCCGGCCCCCCTCTCTCACGCAGGCCGCCATCTGCTCGATCACCCCGGCGTCGTCGTCGCCTCCGAGCAGGCCGAACCCGCCCTGGCAGATGGATATGGCGGCGTCGAAGGTCCCCCGGCCGAAGGGCAGCCGTCGAGCGTCGGCGCGCACCCACCGGCCCGGCCCGGCGGCGTGCAGGAACGGCAGCGAGATGTCCATCCCGACCACCTCCATCCCCATCCCGGCCAGCGCCCGGGAGTGGCGCCCCGGCCCGCAGCCGACGTCGAGGACCCGCATCCCGGGCCGCAGCCCCAGGACCTCGGCCAGGAAGGCGACCTCCTGGCCGGTGCCTTTCGTGAACGAGTAGCGCAGGTAGGCGGCGCCGGCGTGGGCGGCCAGCGCTTCGAACTCCCGGCCGGTTACCTCCATGGGCCAGTAAGACTAAGAGGCGTGGAGCCGGTCGAGAAGATCGCCGAGGAGATCCTCTTCCCGGCGGCCATGGAGATCGACCGGGCGGCGTCGGTACCGAGGAGCTACCTGGACGAGCTGGCCGGCGCCGGCCTGTACGACCTGCCCGGCGACCCGGCGTCGGCGGCGCAGGTGATCGAGACGCTGGCCGGGGCCAGCCTGGTCACGACCTTCGTGTGGATACAGCACCACAGCCCGGTGCGGGCGGTGGCCGCCGCCGGCGGGGCGCTGGCCGACCGCTGGCTGGCCCCGCTGCGGGCCGGGGCCGTCCGGGCCGGTATCGCCTACGCCGCCCTGCGCCGGCCCGGGCCGCCGTCGGCGACCGCCGTGCCACGGCCGGACGGCTCCTGGGTCCTCGACGGCTTCGCTCCGTGGGTGACGGGCTGGGGGCTGGTGGACGTCGTGCTGGCCGGGGCCCGCTGCGGGGATCCCGGTGGCAGGGCCGGCGACGACGGCGACGTGGTGTGGCTGCTGCTCGACGCCCGGGCCGACCGGTCGGCCGGCTTCGCCGCCACCCCGGTGGAGCTGGCCACCATGCAGGCCTCGTCCACCTTCGAGCTGCGCTGGTCCGGCTTCGAGGTGGCCGCCGAGCGGGTGGTGGGGATCGAGCCGTTCGCCGACTGGCGCCGTCGGGACTCCGCCGGTAGGGCCTCCAACGGCTATCTGGCCGTGGGTGTGGCGGCCCGCTGCGCCCGCCTGCTGGGCTCGGCGGCGCTGGCGGCCGAGGTGGACGCCGCCCGCCGGGCGCTTCTGGAGTCGACCCCTGCCACCGTGGTTGCGGCCCGGGCCCGGGCCTCGCTGCTGGCCGTCAGGGCCGCCACCGCCCTGGTGGCGGCCGGCGGGGGGCGCTCGGTGGAGGCGTCCGCCCACGCCGCCCGGCTGATGAGGGAGGCCACCTTCCTGCTGGTCTTCGGACAGAGCCCCGACATCAAGGCGGCCCAGCTGGCGGCGCTGGACGTCGGCCTGGCCTGAGACGGCACCGGCGGGTCGGGGGCGGGCAGCGGCGCCGGCCTCGCCAACTGTTCACCGAGCGGCAGCAGCGGGAGCTGTGTGAACAGTTGCCCCCCGGTTTCCATCGGTCAACTGTTCAAAGAAGGCGTCACCCGGCGCGCCGTGAACAGTTGGAGCAAGCCACCGCCCAAGGCACCGCCCGCCGAGCAGCCCGGCCGTCAGGCCGGGCTGGCTGCGGCCCGGTCCGCCGCGACCGCGTCGTAGGACTCGAAGTCCGACGCCGTGTCATCGGCGTGCTCGTACTGCAGGAGGCCGGCCCGGCCCCACTGCTCCCGCAGGTAGCCCCGGTTGGCGTCCAGCAGGCCCAGCTTGCGCACGTTGGGCACCAGCTTGGAGAAGAACGCCCGCTGGAACGCCTCGAACGGGCCGTGGCCGACTGTGGAGGCCGCCTCCATCAGGAACGGGACCACCGCCTCCAGGTCCACCCCCATGTGCTCCCACACCTCGGGCGTGGTGGAGCGCAGCCGGTTGCGCAGGGTGTTCTCCACCAGGAACTCCTGGCGCTCCCGCAGCTCGGCGTCGGAGAGCTCCCGGTAGTACTCGTTGAGCGAGACGATGCCGAACGCCACGTGGCGGGCCTCGTCCATGGTCTGGGTGGCGGCGT
>JAKAXN010000103.1 GCA_021816565.1 Actinomycetes bacterium | reverse complement strand
GAGCGGCGCAGGCAGTCGGCGTAGCGGGCCGGGTCGGGCAGGATCTCCCGGTCGGAGGTGAAGGAGAAGGTGATGGTGTCGCAGTAGCTCATCACCACGTGGATGAGCGCGGCCCCCGTGATGACCGGCCCGAGCCCGTACATCGACAGCATCCGGGCTCCGGCGCAGTACAGGGGGAACGGCGGGCCAGGGACGTTGCTGATCTGGGTGTTGAGCAGCCCGCTGCTGCGCGAGCGGGCCCCCAGCTCGGCGTTGGCTCTGAGGGCCAGGCCGAACAGGGCACCGGGCATCACGCTCGACATCTGCTGCAGGGCGTGTCCGCCCAGGGCCTCCTGGCTGCCCTTGGCGATCCGGGTGGACTCGGCCACGGCGGCCAGGCGGCCCAGCGGGTCGACGATGTCGGTGTGCATGTCGCAGAAGAACTGCGCCACCCGGTTCCCCTCACCGCCCTGCTGGTCGGTGGCGCGGACCGACATGGGGATGACCGCGGCCAGCGAACCCTCGGGCAGCTCGCCGACCTGCTGCAGGTAGTAGCGCAGGGCACCGGCGCACACGGTTATGACTGCGTCGTTGACCGTTGCGCCGGGAACGGCGGCTTTGATCCGCTTGATCTCCGACAGGCTGAAGGTGGCCCCGTCGAAGACCCGGTGGGGAGTCACGCGGGCGTTGAAGCGGGTGGCCGGCACCATCAGGGTGGGCAGCCGTATCTCCCGGTCCCGCAGCTGGCCGGCGACGCGTGCCGCCCGGGGCACGGCGGTGGCCGCCACCCGGGCCAGCCGCAACGGCTTCACCGCGTTGGCCAGCGCGGCCCGCCCGAGCAGCTCCCACTGGCTGGGCATCCGGTCCGGTCTCCAGGTGTCGGGCACCTCGGGCGGGGGATCGTCGGGATGCAGCTGCAGCAGGGCGCTCAGAAGCTCGATGCCGCCCACCCCGTCGATGGCCGTGTGGTGGACCCGGATCAGGATGGCCACCGACCCGGGCGGCACCCCGGGGATGTCGTCGAGGCCTTCGATCATCCAGGCCTCCCAGGGGGGCCGGGACATGTCCAGGGGGCGGGAGTGGAGCCGGGCGACCAGGGTGCAGAGCTGCCGCCAGTTGCCCGGGGCCGGCAGAGCGGTCTGGCGCAGGTGGTACTCCAGGTCGAAACTGGAGTCCTCCACCCACCACGGGTCATCCAGGTCCAACGGGACCCGGACCAGGCGGCGCCGGAAGGCCTTGCCCAGGTGGACCCGCTCCCCGAAGTACTCGACCAGGCGGTCGAAGCCGAGCTGGCCCCCCGGCAGCTCGGAGGGGTCGAACAGACCGAGCGACCCGATGTGGTTCGGACTGCCCGGTTGTTCGGTGTAGAGCATGAAGGCGTCGCCGGGTGCCAGCTGCTGCATGGTGATCCCCTCGCTCGGTCGGTCGGTTCCCCAACCGGTTTCGCCGGCCGGCGGCTCAGTCCTGCCGGGTGGCCCGACGCCGGGGCCGGGCCGTCCCGACCACCGGCACCGGCACCGGCACCGGCACCGGCACCGGCACCGGCACCGGTTAGGCCTCGGTGACTGCGCCCCGCTCGGCCCCGGCCGCCAGGCGGGCGTACTTGGCCAGCACCCCGCTGGTGTAGCGGGGGGCCGGCACCGACCACGACGCCCGCCGCCGGTCCAGCTCGGCCGGGTCTACCAGGAGGTCGATGGAGCGGGAGGCCACGTCCACCACGATGCGGTCGCCGTCGGCCACCAGCGAGATGGGCCCGCCGTCGACCGCCTCGGGCGCCACGTGCCCGACGCAGAAGCCGTGGGTCCCGCCGCTGAAGCGGCCGTCGGTCACCAGGGCGCAGTCGCCACCGCGACCGGCGCCCTTCATGGCCCCGGTGACGGCCAGCATCTCGCGCATGCCGGGACCGCCCTTCGGGCCCTCGTACCGGATCACCAGCACCGTGCCGGGCTGGATGCTGCCGCTGAGGATGGCCTCCATGGCCCGGTCCTCGCCGTCGAAGACCCGGGCCACGCCCTCGAAGTGGTCCTGGTCGATACCGGCGACCTTGACCACCGCGCCGCGAGGGGCCAGCGAACCGGTGAGCACGGCGATACCCCCGTCGACATGGATGGGATCCGACACGGGATGCACCACCGTGCCGTCGGGAGCGGGCGGGTCCAGGACCGCCAGGTTCTCCGCCACCGTCCGGCCGGTCACCGTCAGACAGTCACCGTGGAGCAGTCCGGCGTCGAGGAGCTCCTTCATGACCACCGGCACGCCGCCCACCCGGTCGATGTCGACCATGTGGAACCGGCCGTGGGGCTTGGTGTCGGCGATGTGGGGCACCCGCCGGCCCACCCGGTTGAAGTCCTCCAGGGAGAGGTCCACCCGGGCCTCGAAGGCGATGGCCAGCAGGTGCAGCACCGCGTTGGTGGAACCACCGAGGGCCATGGTCACGGCGATGGCGTTCTCGAACGCCTCCTTGGTCATGATCCGCCGGGGCGTGATGCTCTGCTCGATGAGCCGCACGACGGCCCGGCCGGACTCGGCCGCGAAGTCGTCGCGGCGGGGGTCGATGGCGGCCGGCGAGGCCGAACCGGGCAGGGCCATGCCCAGCGCTTCCGACACCGAGGCCATGGTATTGGCGGTGAACATCCCGGCACAGCTGCCGATGGTCGGGCAGGCGTTGCGCTCGATCAGCGACAGCTCCTCATCGGTCAGCGCCCCGGTGGCGCGGGCCCCGACCGCCTCGAAGACGCTGGTGATGTCGAGAGCCTCACCTTTCGGCCCCCGGCCGGGCATGATGCTGCCGCCGTAGAGGAACACACTCGGCACGTCCAGGCGGGCTGCGGCCATGAGCATGCCGGGCAGCGACTTGTCGCAACCGGCGAAGGTCACCAGCCCGTCCATCCGCTCGGCGTGCATCACCGTCTCGACCGAGTCGGCTATCACCTCGCGGCTGACCAGGGAGGCCCGCATCCCCTCGTGACCCATGGAGATGCCGTCGGAGACGGCGATGGTGACGAATTCGATCGGGAAGCCGCCGGCCTCGCGCACCCCCTCCTTGGCCTGCTTGGCCAGCCGGTCCAGGGGCAGGTTGCAGGGGGTCACCTCGTTCCACGACGAGGCCACGCCGATCTGCGGCTTGTCCCAGTCATCGTCGGTCATACCGACGGCGCGCAGCATGGCCCGGGCGGGGGCCCGCTCGAAACCGTCAGTGACCTCCCGGCTCCGGGGTTTCATGTCCACCCCGTGCGCGTCGGTGTTCTTGCCCATGCGAACAAGATAGGCGGGGGAGGCAGTGGGGCTCGAAAGCCCCGGGCGGATCCGGGATGACCCCGGCGCTGCCGTACTATCGGCGCGTGACCGCTTGGCCGAGCCGGTGCCGCCGGTAGCCACCGCCCGGAGCGGGCTCATCGTGGCGGCGATCGGCGCTCTGGCGGCACTGGTGGCAGGCTGCAGCTCCGGCCCGGCGCGCACCCTCAACGCCGGCAGCGTGGCCGGCCAGATCTCCGCGCAGCTGGCCACCCGCTACCACCTGGACGCCCCGCAGGTGTCGTGCCCGCCCCGGGTGCCGGCCCGCCCGGGTCAGGTCTTCGTCTGCAGCGCCGTCCTCGACGGCCAGCGGGTCAGGCTGGACGCCACGGTCACGTCGGGGTCCGGGGCGTTCACCATCGAACCGCAAGAGGCCATCCTGGTGCCGGCATCAGTAGCCTCGCAGCTGGCCGAGCGGATCGCCGCCCGGGCCGGGACCTCCCCAGCGGTGTCGTGCCCCGGCGGTGCGGTCGTGGTCGTCGCGGTGCACCACAGCCTGACCTGCACCGCCACCTTCAGCGGGCAGGCCCCCCGCCAGGTGGTGGTCACGGTGGTCGACCGCCGCGGTGACTTCGGGTTCCAGCTGCTGCCGGCCTCCGGTTAGGCGCGCCGGCTGCGCAGCAGGCCGGAGGCGGCCTTCAGATCGGCCTTGCCGTCGGTGGCCGACTTGATGTGACCGATGAAGAAGCCGGTGAGCTTGTCCTCCCCGGAGCAGAAGCGCTGCCACTCCTCGGGGTGGGCGGCGATGACGTCGTCGACGACGGTCTCCAGAGCGGAGGCGTCCATGGCCTCGAAACCCAAGTCGGCGGCGATGGCGTCGGGCTGGCCACCCCCCTCGAGCATGGTCTTCAACACGGTGCGGGCCTGCGCTGCGGTCAGCTCCCCGCCGGCCTCCATGGCCACCAGCCGGGCGAAGGCGGCCCGGTCCAGCCGGGCCGCCCCCTCCAGGTCGGCGGCCACCTCGTTGGCCACCCGCCTCACGGCCAGAGCGGCGGCGTCGGGGGAGCCGGAGGCGCCACTGGAAGCGGCCACCGCCTCCACCAGATCGTCGAGCCCCAGGCGCACCACGGTGATCACCGCATCGGAATCGGCGGCCATACCGCTGGCCCGGGCGATGGCCGCCCGCCGGTCGGCCGGCAGCAGCGGCAGGGAGGCCTCCACGGCGCTGACCCACTCGGCCGACGGCTCCACCGGCACCAGGTCCGGCTCCGGGAAGTAGCGGTAGTCGTAGGCCTCCTCCTTGGAGCGCATGGACCCGGTCCGCCCGGATGCCTCGTCCCAGTGGCGGGTCTCCTGCGAGACCGTCCCGCCCTCCCCGATCAGGGCTATCTGGCGGGCCGCCTCGTACTCGATGGCCCGGCCCAGCGACCGCAGCGAGTTCATGTTCTTGATCTCGCAGCGGGTGCCGAATTCGCCCGAGCCGACCGGGCGCACCGACACGTTGGCGTCGACGCGCAGTGAGCCCTCCTCCATCTTCCCGTCCGAGGCGCCGGTGGCGACCAGGATGGCCCGTAGCTCGTCTACGTAGGCCCGGGCGTCCTCGGCGCTGCGCAGATCCGGGGCGCTGACGATCTCGACGAGGGGGACCCCGGCCCGGTTGTAGTCGACCAAGGAGTGCGCCGCGTCGTGGATTCGACCCCCTCCACCCATGTGGGTGGTCTTGCCGGTGTCCTCCTCGATGTGGGCCCGCACGATCCCGATCCGCCGGCCGTTGGGCAGGTCCAGCCACCCATCGGCGTTGATCGGTATGTCGTACTGGCTGATCTGGTAGTCCTTCGGCATGTCCGGATAGAAGTAGTTCTTCCGGTGGAACAGCGATCCCTGGATCCGGCAGTGCAGGGCGGCGCCGATCCGCATGGCGTACTCGACCGCCGTGCGGTTGAGCACCGGCAGCGACCCGGGGAGGCCCAGGCACGTCGGGCAGATGCTGGTGTTGGGCTCCTCGCCGAAACTGTTGCGACACCCGCAGAACAGCTTGGTGGCGGTGCGCAGCTCGCAGTGCACCTCCAGGCCGATCACGGTCTCCCACTCGGTGGCGGTGGCGGTCATTCGCCGGATCCTCCCTTGCGCATAGCCGGTGCCGGGTTCTCGGGGGCGGCGGCCTCCAGGACGGCGGCGACCTGGAACATGGTCGCCTCACCGAGGGCCGGGGCCATCACCTGCACCCCCAGTGGCAACCCGTCCTCCCCGGTCCCGAACGGCACGCTCATGGCCGGGTGCCCGGCCAGGTTGGACGGGATGGTGCACACGTCGTTCAGGTACATGGTCAAAGGGTCGGCCGTCTTGGCCCCGAGACCGAACGCGGTGCCGGGGGCGGTGGGTGACAGCAGGACATCGAAGTCCCGGTAGGCGGCCTCGAAGTCCCGCACGATCAGGGTGCGTACCTGCTGGGCCTTGCCGTAGTAGGCGTCGTAGTAGCCGGCCGACAGGGCATAGGTCCCGAGCATGATCCGCCGTTTCACCTCGGCGCCGAAGCCCTCGGAGCGGGTGTCGAGGTACATCTCGGTGATGTCGCCGGCGCCGTCGCTGCGGGTCCGGGACCTCAGGCCGTAGCGGACCCCGTCGTAGCGGGCCAGGTTCGACGAGGCCTCGGCGGGGGCTATCAGGTAGTAGGCGGACAGGCCGTACACCGCCGCCGGGACGCTGACCTCCTCCACCTTGGCTCCGGCGGCGGCCAGGGCGTCGGCGGCCTCCCGCATGCGTGACAGGGCATCGGGGGACATGCCCTCGGCGCCGGCCAGCTCCCGCACCACACCGACGCGCAGGCCGTCCGCTCCGGCGTCCAGGCGGGCCGCCGCCGACGGCGGCTGCTCGGCCAGGCAGGTGGAATCCAGGGGGTCGGGACCGGTGATGGCGTCGAGAAGCAGGGCCGCGTCCCGGACGTCGAGGGCGAACGGGCCGATCTGGTCCAGGGAGCTGGCGAAGGCGATCAGGCCGTAGCGGGACACCAGGCCGTAGGTGGGCTTGACCCCGACCAGCCCGCACAGCGCGGCAGGCTGGCGGATTGAGCCTCCCGTATCGGAGCCGAGTCCCACCGCGGCGAAGCCGGCCGCCACGGCAGCGGCGCTGCCACCGGAGGAGCCGCCCGGCACCCGGGTCAGGTCGTGGGGGTTGCGGGTCGGGCCGAACGCCGAGTTCTCGGTCGAGGAACCCATGGCGAACTCGTCCAGGTTGGTCTTGCCGACGATCACGGCCCCGGCCCCGGCCAGCCGCCGCACCACTGTGGCGTCGTAGGGCGGCCGCCAGCCCTCGAGGATGCGAGACGAGCAGGTGGTGGGCACGCCGCGGGTGCACAGATTGTCCTTCAGAGCCACCGGCACTCCGGCCAGGGGCCCCGGGTCCCGGCCGGCGGCGACCGCCTGGTCGACGGCGGCGGCCGCGGCCCGGGCCTGTTCGGCCATGACCAGGTTGAAGGCGTGGACCTGCTCCTCGTGGGCGTCGATGCGGCCCAGGTACTCCTCTACCACCCGGGCGGCCGGGCTCTCCCCGGAGCGGACGGCGGCGGCTATCGCGGCGGCGGTGGTCACGGGGCCTCCCCGAGGATGCGCGGCACACGGAAGCGGTCCGCCTCGACCGCAGGGGCCTGGCCCAGCACCTCGTCGCGGTCCAGGCTGGGGGTGACCACGTCATCGCGCAGCACGTTGACCAGAGGCAGGGGGTGGGCGGTGGGCGGGACCCCATCGGTGTCGAGGGCCTCCACATCGCGGGCGTGCTCCAGCACCGCAGCCAGCTGGTCGGTGAAGCGCTCCAGTTCGTCATCGCTGAGACGCAACCGGGCCAGCGTGGCCACGTGGGCCACGTCTTCGGTGGAGATGGGCCGGGACATGACGCTCATGCTAGGAGAACCGCCGGGGGGACCAGCCGGCCCCACCCTGGGAAGTCGCCACCGCCGTCGAGTGCGAACCGACCCGGGCGCCGCGCTACCTTGCAGCGGGTGAGCCGACCCGAGATCCGACCCGAGAAAGCGGGGCCACTTCGATGGGCCAGTACCAGTTCCTGAGCGACGAATGGCTGGAGCAGACCCGCAAACTGCGCGAGGAGTACCGCGATCAGGTTCCCCAGGTGCCGGTCACGGTCCGGATGAACCAGGTCATCAAAGAGGTGCCCTTCGGCGACGGGGTCATCTACGCCCACGTCGACACCTCCTCGGGGGTGCTGGAGATGGAGACCGGACACCTCGACGCTCCCGACCTGACGGTGACGCTCAGCTACGCCACCGCCAAGGCCATCCTGGTCGACGGTGACGCCCAGGCCGCCATGAACGCCTTCCTCAGCGGCCGGATCAAGGTGGACGGCGACATCACCAAGATGATCGCCCTCCAGAGCGCCGGCTCCGGGGCGGCTGTCAACCCCTCGGCCGTGGAACTGGTCCGGCGCATCCAGGACATGACCGCCTGAACCGGATCGGACCCGGCCGGCTCTTCGGGTGAGGGGGCGGCGGCACCGGCAACGGCTGGGGATCGCTGCCTCAGCACACCGCCTCCCTCGGGGCTGACCTTACACCATGGGTGCGGGCCGCCCGGGCGGCTCCGGCCCGCAGGACAGGCCAGGTTTCCGGCTTGCGCCGGTTTGGGAGGGGCTGCTCAGCCGGTGGTCAGCTGCACTGCGCTGCCGACCCGGACGGACTGGCCGGGCGCCGGGTTGGTCGCCACCACGGTGGACAGCGGGTTGCCGGTCACCCCGCTCACCGAGAGGCCGGCCCCGGAGATGGCCTGGCTGGCGGCCCCGACGGACATGCCCACCACCTTCGGCACGGCGACCAGCTGTGGGCCTTTGGAGACGGCGACGGTGACGGTGGTGCCGACGGTGACCGTCGCCCCTGCGGCCGGCGAGAAGGCGATCACCTGGCCGGCCGGGACGGTGTCGCTGAACTGCTGGGCCTCGGTGGCCCCCAGCCCGGCTGACGACAGCGCCGCCGAGGCCGCGGCGTAGGAGGCGCCGTCGCTGGAGTTGAGTGCCGGCACCGACACCTGCGGCTTGCCCGACGACACCACCAGGTCGACGGGGGCTCCGGGCAGCACCGTCCCGGAGTCGGGGTTGTTGGCGATGACCACCCCGGCCGGCACGGTCATGGACGTCCTGGGTATGACCTGCCCGACCTTCAGGCCCAAGCTGGTGACCACCTGCTCGGCGGCCTGTTGGGTGTCGTTGGCCAGGTTGGGCACCGGCACGGGCTGCGGGCCCAGCGACAGCACCACGTCCACCGTGGATCCCTCCCTCAGCCGGCCGGTCGCCGGCTGCTGGCTCACCACCGCCCCGGCCGGGTACCGGGCGCTGTATCCCGAGCCGGTGACCGCCAGCTTGAGATGGAGCCGGTCCAAGCTCGACGTGGCCGCAGCCCGGGACCGTCCGACCAGCGCCGGGACCGGGTGGCGCGGGGTGAAGGTCCCCGACAGCACCGCCCACGCCGTGCCGCCGCCGGCCAGCAGCAGCACCGCCAGCAGCACGGCCACCACGGAGCGCCGCCACCGCCGCCCGGTCCTACCCGACACCGGCTCCGGGCCGGGCTCCCCCGGGGCGGGGGCCCCGGACAGCGTTTCGCCGTCCCCGCCACCGTCGCGGGCACCGCCCCCGGCTGGGGCCCCGAACCGGACCGCCGCCGCGGCGGCCGCCTCGTCGGGACCGGGGCGGGCTGAGCGGTCGCCGGCCGGGCGGCGGTCTCCGGACATCGGAGCGGAAGCCCCCGGGCCGTCGGCGCCGGCGTGGAGGTCGGCCCCGGTGGTGGTCGCAGTGGCCGCACCGGTCGCACTGGCCTCACTGGCCTCACTGGCCGCACTGGCCGCCGGGACGGCGTCGCCCCAGTCCGCTCCCGGACCGCCTTGCCGGGGTCCATCGGGCCACTGCTCGGCATCGAAGAGGCGGGGCCGGCCGGGGTACTCGGTGGGGCTGGAGTCGTCGCGCTCCACCACTCCGGCCTGAAGGGGGTTGACCAACGGCAGGGGGGCGGGTGGGGGCATGGTGGCGGCCACCCGGTCCAGAGCGGCGGCCAGGCCGGCCGCATCCAACCGGGCCTCGGGATCCATCCGGCCGGCCGCCTCCAGGGCCTCCCTGAGCGGGCCGGCACTCTCCGGCACCTCCAGCGGGCGGCCCACCCGGGCCATCAGGGTCCCTATGGCCGTGTCGGAGGCGAAGGGGACCTGGCCGGTGACGGCCTCGATGAGCACGATGGACAGCGAGTAGACATCCGCCTTGCTGTCCAGCTTCTCGCCCCTGACCAGTTCCGGCGAGGCGTAGCGGGCCGTGCCCACCACCGCCCCGGCAGGCTCGGTCCAGGTGGCCTCGGCCAGCGCCCGGGCCAGGCCGAAGTCCGCCACCGACACCCGCCCCTCGTCATCGAAGATCAGGTTGGCCGGCTTGATGTCGCGGTGCACTATGCCCTGGCGGTGGGCGTAGGCCAGCGCCCGGGCGGCATCGGCGCCGACGGCGGCAGCCTGCGCCGGGCTGAGCAGCACCCCCCGGTCCAACATCGACCTGAGGCTGCCACCCTCCAGCAACTCCATCACCAGGTAAGGCGAACCGCCGTCCTCCCCCCAGTCGTACACCCGCAGGATGGAGGCGTGGCGCAGGCCGGCCACAGCCTGGGCCTCGCGCCGGAACCGGCGCAGGAAGGCCTCCTCCCCCGCCAGGGCCGGGTGCAGAAGCTTGACCGCCACCCGCCGGCGCAGTTGCACGTCCTCGGCCGCGAAGACGTGGGCGGACGCCCCCACGCCGAGGGGGCGAGTCAGGCGGTAGCGGCCTCCGAGGACGCGCCCCACCGAGTCGGCGCTGCGCGACGTCGCCACGGCGGAAAGGCTACCGGCCGGCCGGGCCGGGGAGGCGGACCCCCGGGAGCCCCGCCACTTCAGGTACCGGCCACTCAGGCGGTCCCGGCGCCGGCCGGGGGGACCTCGCCGGTCTCGAGCAGCCCGGCAAAACCAACCTCGTCGAGCAGCGGGATCCCCAGCTCGGCGGCCCGGGCCAGCTTCGCGGCCCCCGGGTCGGCCCCCACCACCACAGCCGAGGTTCGCTTGGAGACGCTCCCGGGGCTCTTGCCCCCCCGGGCCTTGATCGCCTCCTCCGCGGCCTCGCGCGACCAACCCTCGAGCGTGCCGGTGACGACCACCGAGCGGCCGACCAGCACCTGGGGGACCTCGGGGGCGGACGGCCCCTCCAGGTTGAGCCCGGCGGCCCGTAGCCGCTCGACCACCCGCTGGTTGCCGGGTGTGGCGAAGAACCGCTGGACGCTGGCCCCGATGATCGGGCCGACCCCCTCCACCTCGGCCAACTCCTCGGCCGAGGCGGCCATGATGCGGTCGAGGTGGCGGAAGTGGCGGGCCAGGATCTGGCTGCCGGTCGCCCCCAGATGGCGGATGGACAGCCCCACCAGCAGGTTGGCGAGAGGACGGGTCTTGGAGGCCTCTATGGCCGCCCGCAGGTTGGCGATGGACGTCTCCCCCCAACCCTCGAACTGCCCCACCCGGTCGAAGTCCAGGCTGTATATGTCGGCGACGTCCGACAGGAGTCCGGCCTGGCAGAACTGCCCGACCGTCCGCTCCCCCAGGTGCTCTATGTCCATGGCCCCCCGGGATGCGAAGTGCGAGATCCGCTGCACCCGCTGGCCCGGGCACTGGTCGTTCACGCAGAAGGTGTCGCTCTCCCCCTCCAGCCGGACCAGCCCCTCGCCGCACACCGGGCACCGGCTCGGGAAGCTCCACACCGCCAGCCCCGCCGGCCGCTTGGCCAGGACCGGCCCCCGGACCTCGGGGATCACGTCCCCGGCCCGTCTGACCACCACCGTGTCGCCCGGCCGCACGTCTTTGATGCGGACCTGGTCCTCGTTGTGCAGGGTGGCCAGGGACACCTTCGCCCCTCCCACCGTCACCGGCTCGAGCATGGCGAAGGGAGTGGCCTTCCCGGTGCGGCCGATGGACACCATGATGTCCCTCAGCAGCGTGGTCTTCTCCTCCGGCGGGAACTTGTAGGCGATGGCCCAACGGGGCGCCCTGGAGGTGGCGCCCAGCTCCCGGCGCTGGGCCAGGTCGTCGACCTTGATGACGGTCCCGTCGATCTCGTAGCTCAGCGAGTGACGCTGCTCCAGCCACTTACGGCAGTACGCATCGACCTCCTCCAGGCCGTGCACCAGCTCGATGTTGGGGTTGACCGGGAACCCGGCGCCTCTCATCCAGTCCAGGGTCTCGGTGTGGTGGCCGAAGCTCCGCCCGTCGTCCATGACACCCAGCTGGTAGGCCCAGAAGGACAGGTCCCGGCCGGCCGTCACCGCCGGGTCCTTCTGGCGCAGGGAGCCGGCGGCCGCGTTTCTCGGGTTGATGAAGGTCCGGGCTCCGCTCTCGACCTGGCGGCGATTGAGCTCCTCGAAGGCCGGAACCGACATGTAGATCTCGCCGCGCACCTCGACCCGGCCGGGGGCCGGGTCCGCCAGCTTGTGGGGCACGTCGGCGACGGTGAGAACGTTGGCCGTGACGTCCTCACCGACCTCACCGTCGCCGCGCGTGGCGGCCCGGACCAGCCGGCCGTCCTCGTAGAGCAGGCTCATGGCCAGCCCGTCGATCTTGGGTTCGCACGTGTAGGCCACCGCGCCGGAGATGAACCGGTCCATACGCTTGGCCCAGGCGAGCAGCTCCTCGTAGCTGGTGGTCTTGTCGAGCGACATCATGGGGGTGATGTGGCGGACCTCGGTGAACAGCGGCGACGCCGCCCCGCCGACGGTCCGGGTGGGCGAGGAGCCGCTGACCAGCTCCGGGTGGTCGCGCTCGAGGCGGGCCAGCTCGTCCACCAGCGCGTCGAACTCGGCGTCGGTGATCTCCGGCTCGTCCTCGACGTAGTAGCGCTGGTTGTGATACTCGATGAGCTCCCGGAGCTCCGCGGCCCGGGCCGCCCAGTCGCTGGTGGTCACACCGCGAAGATACCCACCACCTGAGACATCCCAGAAAGGACCCGGGCGGCTCAGGCCGGGACCGCCACCCCGCCGCCCACCACGGCGTCGCCGCGGTAGAGCACCACGCTCTGGCCGGGCGCCACCCGGCGGATGGGCTCCGCCAGCACC
>JAKAXN010000619.1 GCA_021816565.1 Actinomycetes bacterium | reverse complement strand
GACCCCTCGGCCAGGATACGGCCGCCCCCCACCATGGCGATCCGCTGGGCCTTCCAGATGAGCTCGTCGGCCGAGGACAGGGCGATGACCGTGGCCCGCAGCCAGGGCAGGCTGTCCAGGATCATGGGGAAGTGGACCCACAGGGTGGGGTCCAGCGGCCCGTCGATGAGCAGCACCGGCCGGCGCCGGGCGATGGCCCGGGCCAGGGCCACCCGGCGGCGGCCGCCGGGACTGAGCGCGGCGACGGGGTCCGCGGCCCGCTCGGCCAGGCCCACCAGGTCCAGGGCGTCGGCGGCCCGGTCGGGGGCCGCCACCGGGGACTTCCGGGTGCCGGCCACGTTGGCCCACACCGTCTCGGACAGGAACACCCCGTCGCCCTCGGGGACCCAGCCGGCCACCTCGGCCATGGCCGCGGCGGTGACCCGCCGGCCCAGCACGAAGGCCTCGTCCAGCGGCCCGCCCACCCCCACCATGGCACGCATCAGGGTGGTCTTGCCCGACTCCGACGGCCCGAGCAGCAGCGCCAGCTCCCCGTCGTGGACGGTGAGGCGACCGCACCGGGCGTCGCGTATGCGGATCACCGGCTCGGCGGTGGGCGGGGTCACGGCACGACCCCGGTCGCCACTCCCAGGCCGACGAGCACGAAGCCGGCCACGAAGCAGGCGGCCACGCCGCGGTGCAAGACGGTGAGCCGGTGCTCACGCATCTTCTCCGGCAGGTTGCCCGGGACCAGGGAGGCGCCGCGCCGCAGCCCCAGCCAGCCCATCCCCGCGGCGGACAGGCCGAGCACCACCAGCACCACCGCCACCAGCAGCCGGGGCGGGGCGTGGATGTGGGCCACCGGGGGCCGGGCCGCCAGGACCGCCCGGGTGACAGGAGCGGATCGGGTGAGCGCCGTGGCCGCGGCGACCCCCGTGATCACGGGGCGGTGCTCGGGGCCGGCGCCGTGGTCCCGGACTGGGAATCGGCCACGAAGGTGGCGAGCGACGGCAGCGACACGGCGGGAGGGCTGTCGGGGCTGGCCGGGCGGTAGGCCGCGGCGTAGCGGACGTGGGCCCCGGCGATCTGCTTCTGCAGCCAGGCGTCCCAGGTGGCCAACTCGGCCTTGTCGGCCAGCCAGTTGCGGATGGCGGTCTGCACCGTGGCGGAGTCGGTGGCGGCCCGGGCCGGCGTCACCGCGGTGACCAGCCCGACGTCCCAGGTGCCGCCCTGCTCCTGCACCGGCCCGAACGGCTGGCCGACCGGAGCGGCGAACGCGGCCTTCCCGAACGCCGGCACCAGCTGGGACTCCGAGACGGTGCCGAGGGCCCCGCCCGAGGCCGAGGTGCTCTTGTCCAGGGAGTCCTGGGCGGCCAGGGCGGCGAATGACCCCCCGGCCTTCAGCTGGGCCACGATGGACTGCGCCTGGCTCTGGGAGGAGACCACGATGTGGCTGATGGCCCGCTGCTCGGGGGTGGCCAGGGCGGCCTGCTGGGCCGCGAAGGTCCGGCTCACCTGGGCCGCGGTGACGGCCGGGTGCCCGACCACCTTGGAGAACAGCTGATCCTCGATCAGCTGGTTGGTGACCTGCTGGAGGACCTGGCTCTCGGTGAGGCCGGCGGAGGAGAGGGCCGACGCGAACTTGGTCTGGTCCCCGGCGTAGTACTTGCTCACGACCGAATCGAGGGTGTCGCGGGCGGTCTTGCCCGAGACGGTGACCCCCATCCGGGTGGCGACGTCGCCGAGGATGGTCTGCACGGCCAGGGCCTTGGCCGTCGTCTTCTCGAAGGTGGAGTAGGCGCTGCGGTTGGACGCGGCCGGGGCCTGCACCCCGTAGAGCTTGTTCAAGATGGCGACCTGGCTGTTGAAGTCGCTGGTCGTGACGGTGTGGCCACCGACGCGCAGGGCGGCATCGGCCGGGAGGGCCCCCGCGCCGAAGGGGTCGGCCACGGCCACGGCCGCGCCGGCCGCCACCGCCAGGGCGGCCACCCCGGCGATCAGCCTGCGCCGGCGGCTACCGAGCAGGCGGGCCGGCCCCGGCCGGCGCCGGCGGGGCCGGCCTTCGTCGTCGCCGTCGGTTCGCTCGGCGTCGCCGGTCGCTTCGCCAGGGGCGTCCGGCTCGTCGGAGCCGGTCGTGGAGCCGGGGGTGGCGGCCGGGGCGGCGCCGAGGGCGAGGGCCACGGCATCCCACCCGGCCGGGTCGGCGGCGGGACCTTCAGGAGGGCTCCCCGGCCCGGGGTCCCCGGACCCGTCCAGGGCCACGGCCAGCTGCCGCCACGCCTCGGCCATACTCAGATCGCTCATACCATCACCTCACTGCTACTACGGGTGTACTCATCGGCGGGGGTACCGGCCGCCTCCGGTGTCTGCTGGTCCCGGTGGCGGGCCGTCCCGGCCACTACCAGCCGGGCCGCGGCCCCGGCCAGCAGCAGGGATCCGGCCAGCACCAGGCCGAACTGGCGCAGGAGCTCCAGGCGGGACAGGCCCAGGGCCAGGAACCCGATGACCGAGGTGGCGGCGGCCAGGGCCACCGCGGCCCACGGCCGGCGGGATCCCGACGACACACGCTGCAGGGCCATCACCGTGAACTCGCCGCCCACCGCCGAGGTCAGGGTGCCGAGCGGCAGCGTCAGGGGGGTGAGGGCGGTGCCGCTGACGTAGAGCAGCAGGAGTCCCCAGC
>JAKAXN010000618.1 GCA_021816565.1 Actinomycetes bacterium | reverse complement strand
TCAACCTGGGTCCCGGCTCGCAGGTCCTGGACCTGGCCTGCGGGACGGGGGACCTGTGCCGGGACCTCGACGCCGCCGGTCACGGGCCGGTGGGCGTGGACCTGTCGTTCGGGATGCTGGCCCACGCCCGGACCGCGGCTCCGCTGCTGCAGGGGGACGCCCTCAGCCTGCCGTTCCCCGACGGCGCCCTGGACGGGGCCATCAGCGGTTTCGCCCTGCGGAACTTCGTGGCACTGCCCCCGGTGTTCGCCGAGATGGCCCGGGTGATCCGCCCCGGCGGGCGGGTCTCCCTGCTCGACGTGTCCATCCCGTCCAACCCGGTCCTGCGCACCGGTCACGCCGTGTATTTCGGTCACGTGGTGCCCCGCATCGGGGGGCTGATCTCGGACCGGGAGGCGTACCGGTACCTGCCCCGCTCGGTGGCCTACCTGCCGCCCGGCGAGCGGATCGTGGAGATGCTGGGCGAAGCCGGGTTCGGGGCGGTCCGGCGCCGGAGGCTCTCGGGCGGCATCACCCAGCTGATCACCGCCACCCGCAGGGTGCTGAATTGAGCGGGACCCGGCTGCGGGCCACGACCGTCCCCCTGCCGGAGCCGCCGGACCTCCTGGCCCGGGCCGGGGAGGACGGCTGGCTGTTCCGGGGGGAGCACAGCGGGCTGGCCGGCCTCGGGGTGGCGCAGCGGATCGACCTGCCCGAAGGGCTCGCAGATCCCCACGCCGCGGCCGCTGTCACCGACGCCCTGGGGTCGATCGACACCGACGACCCGCTGGGCCGGCCGGGCACCGGCCCGGTCGCCATCGGCGCCCTGCCGTTCGACCCGACGGCACCCGGGCACCTGGTCATACCCCGGGTGATCTGGGGCCGCGACCGCGGCGGCGGCTGGATGACGACCATCGAGCCGGACGGCCCGGGCACCGGCGGCCCCGAGCCCGCCGGTACACCCGACCGGTCTCCGGGATCCCCGCCGGACCGCTTCACCCTGGTGCCGACCATGACCCACGGGGAGTGGAAGGAGGTCGTCGCCGAGGCCGTGCGGGTCCTCGGCCGCGGCGACCTGCGCAAGGTGGTGCTGGCCCGCCGGATCGACATAGAGGCCAACCGGCCCTTCGTCGTGTCCGACGTCCTGGAACGGCTGGCGGCGCTGTACCCGTCGTGCATGGTGTACTCGGTGGAGGGGTTCCTCGGGGCCAGCCCGGAGCTGCTCATCAGCCGGTACGGCACCGAGGTGGTGAGCCACCCGCTGGCCGGCACGGTCGCCCGCAGCGGCGACGTGCACGGTGACGAGGCCCTGGTGGCCGGGCTCATGGGATCGCCCAAGGCCCGCCACGAGCACCAGGTGGTGATCGACGCCATCGCCGCCGCCCTGGCCCCCGTGTGCCGCGATCTGGTGGTGCCGGACCGGCCCTCGGTGCTCGGCCTGCGCAACGTCTCGCACCTCGGGACCCGCATCACCGGCCGGGTGGAATCCGGTCCCGGCGCCCCCTCGGCTCTCGACCTGGTCGGTCGGATCCACCCGACCCCGGCGGTGGGTGGGACCCCCACGGAGGCCGCGCTCACCTACCTGCAGAAGGTGGAGGGGTTCGACCGGGGCCGCTACGCCGGGCCGGTCGGCTGGGTGGACTCCCGGGGCGACGGATGCTTCGCCCTCGGAATCCGCGGCGCCGAGGTCGAAGGCCGCGAGGCCCGCATCTACGCCGGCAACGGGATCGTGGCCGGGTCCGACCCGGCCAACGAGCTGGAGGAGACCCAGCTCAAGCTGCAGGCCCTGCTCGCCGCCCTGGTCCGACCCTAGATCCCGCCGGCCAGGGCGTCGGCCACGGCGGCGGTGAGGCGGTCGTGGACGGCCACGTTGGCCGCCCGGTCGGACGACACGAGGCCCACGCGCACGCCCGGGCGGCCGGCGCCGGCCAGGAACCGGTCGAGAGCCGGGCGCCCGTCGAGGCGCTCGGCCGGTACCCCGTAGGCGGCGGCCAGGGCCACCAGATCGGTGCCGTGGGGGGTGCCCCAGTACCGCTCGAAGGTGCCGGGGTCCAGGACCCGGGCCTGGGGCAGGAACGAGAAGATGCCGCCGCCGTCGTTGTCCACCACCACGACCGTGAGGCTGACCTCCCGGGCCGGAGCCCACAGCAGTGAGCCGGCGTCGTAGAGGAATGCCAGGTCACCGATCAGGGTGACGGCGGGGCGCCCCTCGGCCAGGGCCGCTCCCAGGGAGGTGGCCAGCACGCCGTCGATCCCGTTGGCTCCCCGGTTGGACAGCACCTGCACCCCCCCGCGGGGCCGGCCGAACCACTCCACGTCGCGCACCGGCATCGACGACGAGGTGATGAGCAGGCCCCCGTCGGGGACCCCGGCCAGGCAGGCCCGGGCCACCGCCGGCTCCGACCCGGCCAGCGGGCCGTCCCCGCCCAGTTGCTGCTCCAGGACCCGCTGGGCCGCTTCCTCGGCCCGCAACCACCCTTCCAGCCAGGGGCTGGGGCCCCCGGCCCGGGCGGGGAGCGCCCCGCCCAGCACCCCGACCGGGGCGGCCAGCAGGTGGGAGGCCCGCCGGTCGGGGTCCAGCCACCGGCCCGCCGGGTCCACCACCACCTGGGGCACGCCCGGGCCGAGGGCGGCCAGCCACTGGCCCATCACCTTCGACGCCCACGGGGCGCCGAGACGCAGCACCGCGTCG
>JAKAXN010000617.1 GCA_021816565.1 Actinomycetes bacterium | reverse complement strand
CCGAAGGCCTTGCGCATGATCAGGCACACCCGGGGCACGGTGGCCTCGGCGTAGGCGAAGACGAGCTGGGCGCCGTGGCGGATCATGCCCCGCCATTCGAGGTCCTTTCCCGGCATGAAGCCGGGGGTGTCCACGAGGGTCAGGAGGGGAATGTTGAACGCGTCGCAGAATGCCACGAACCGGGCCCCCTTCTGCGAGGCGGCGATGTCGAGGGTCCCGGCCATCGACTGCGGCTGGTTGGCCACCACGCCGACCGGCCGGCCCTCCACCCGGCACAGGGCGGTCACCATCTGGGGGGCCCATAGCGCCCGCAGCTCCAGATGCTCCCCGTCGTCGGCGATGGCGGCGATGGCGTGGCGGACGTCGTAGGAGCCCGTCGGGCTGGCCGGGAGCAGATCCTGCAACTCCGGGTTGGCCCGGTCGGAAGGGTCTGCCGTCGCCCGGACCGGCGGCTCCTCGTCGGCGTGGTCCGGCAGGTAGTCGAGCAGTTCGGCCACGGCGTCGAGGGCGGAATCGCCGTCGGCGGCGACCAGGGCGGCCACCCCGGAGGACCGGGTGTGGACCCGCTGGCCGCCCAGCTCCGCGGGGGCCAGACGCTGGCCGGTCAGCTGTGTCACCGCGGTGGGGCCGGATACGTAGGCCACCGCGTCGGCGGTCATGACCACTGCGTCGGCCATCCCGAGCAGCAGGGCCGGGCCGGAGACGGCCATCCCGTAGGTCACCATGACCACCGGCACCACCCCGGAGCAGTCGGCCAGGGCCTTGGCTGCCCGGCCCCACCCGTCGAGGGAGGCGACGCCTTCCATGATGTCGGCTCCGGACGAGGCCAGCACCACCACGAGCGGCAGGCGCGACGCCAGAGCCATGCCGGCGGCGCGGGCCACCGTCTCGCTGTCGGCGGCGGCCAGGGCGCCGCGCCGGATGTCGTCGTCGACGCGCACCATGACCACCCGACGGCCGGTCAGCGGCAGGCGGGTGAGCCCGGCCTGGGTGGTCCCTGGGACCCCGGCCCGCAGGTGCAGAACTGTGGATTCGGTGGCGGTGGACAGCGGCACGAAGTCTGAGACTGCCGGTTCGGGTGCCTCGTTACCGATGTCGGGGAGCTACCGGACGGTAGCTTCCCGACGTGGATCCGGTGGTCTCGAGGCCGGCTGCCGCGACCGCCTCCCCGCCGGCCACCAGCCGGTGCCGGGGACCGTCGGCGGGGGCTTCCGCAGGATCGGGACCGGGGGGCGCCACTTCCGGGTCGGCCTCCATCCCCCGGGCCATGAGGAAGCCCCGGGCCCGCTCCGCCAGCCGGTACCGGTTGACCAGGTCCCAGAAGCGGGGCCCGTGGTTGGCCACGCTCAGGTGGGCGAGCTCGTGGACGATGACGTAGTCGATGACCCAGCCCGGTTCCCGGGCCAGCCGGGACGAGATGCGGATGGTCGAGTCGCGAGGCGTGCAGCTGCCCCACCGCATCTCCTGGTTGTCCACCCAGCGGATCGACGCCGGGGTCTCCAGCCCGAGCTGGCGGGCCAGGGACCGGGCCCGCTCCTCCAGGTCTATGGTCTCGCCGGCGCTCCGGCGCTCGATTCGCTTCACCATCTCGGCGACCCAGCGCTGCTCCTCGGCCACGCTCATGCTGGCCGGGATGTGGACCCGCACCACGCCGTCCACCAGGCGGGCCTGCACCGTCTTGCGACGGCGGGCGCTGCGGATCACCTCCACCTTCATACAGCGAACGGTACCCGGGAGGTGTGTCGACGGATGGGCATGGTCGTCCGGTACCGGCTCACAGAGCGACCGGGCCGCTGATCTGGCTCGAGCCCGGCTGACGGACCAGATCGACCGGGGCCCGCAGCAACAGCCCGCCGGAGTGGGCGGTCCCCTCGTAGCCGGCCAGGTTGGGGATGTGCCGCTCCTCCAGCCCGGCGCTGCGGACCAGCGACCGTATGACCCCGCCGTGGGTGACGATCAGGGTGCGGGCCGGTCCCCGGCGGGCGATCAGGCGGCCCACCCGCCGGGCCGCCGCCTGCACCCGGGCGTCGAAGGCGGCCCGGGTCTCGCCGCCGGGTGCCCCCGTCAGCCGGCCCGAGTCGAACAGGGCCAGCTGCGACGGCCACCGCTGCTCTATCTCCGCCCGGGTGAGACCGCTCCAGTCGCCCACGTGGAACTCCCGCAGGCGGGGCTCCACGACCACCCGCGGAGTCGGCCGGGAGGGCCGGTCCGGATAGGTATCGGGCGTCAGGCCGTCGCCCGGGGGCCCGGCGGCCAGCAGCTCGCCGGTGCGCCTGGCCCGCTGCAGGTCGGAGGTGACCACCAGATCGAACTGCTGTTGCTCGAACAGTAGAGCCGCCGCCTGCACGGTGAGGGCGGTGCCGGCATCCGACAGCGGAGGATCCGCCTGGCCCTGCCAGCGCCCGGTCGCGTTCCACGTCGACTGGGCGTGCCGGATCAGAAGGAAAGCGGACACGGGCCGAGGGTACCGGAGCAGCCGCTCCGTGCCGCCCGGGTCGTGGCCCGGCGCGCGGACGGTAGCCTCTACCGGAGGAGTTCGTAGACCACTCGTTCACATGACGTCATCTGCCACCAGCCCCGGTCCCGGAGGTTCCGACCGGCCGACCGGCCCGACTGCGGACGCCCCCGACCGGCGTCCCGGTGCCGGCGTGCCGGTGCGGGTGACGCTGCT
>JAKAXN010000616.1 GCA_021816565.1 Actinomycetes bacterium | reverse complement strand
GTGCGGGGCTCACTCATGGCGGACCTTTCATCTCACATAATGAGATAGTGTCTTGAACTGTGGGACCGAGTCTAAGCAGCGTCGGGGTGTTGGACAAGGCGGTTCTGATCCTCGACGCCCTGGAGGCCGGCCCCTGCAGCCTGGCCGAGCTGACCGGGCGCACCGCCCTGCCCCGGGCCACGGCCCACCGCCTGGCCGTGGCCCTGGAGGCCCACCGGCTGGTCGGCCGGGACTCCGACGCCCGGTTCGTCCTCGGCCCCCGGCTGGTCGAGCTGGGCCGGACCGCCGGGGCCAGGGCTCACCGCTCGCTGGCCGAGACGGCCGGTCCGGTCCTGGTCGGCCTGCGGGACCGCACCGGCGAGAGCGCCCAGCTGTACGTGCGCTCGGGGGACACCCGGGTGTGCGTGGCCGCCTCGGAGTCGCCCCACAGCCTGCGGACCATCGTGGCCATCGGGGCGGTGCTGCCCATGGACCGGGGCTCGGCGGCCAAGGCCCTGGCCGCCTCGGAGGCGGTGCTGGCCCGGGGCTGGGCGGAGAGCGTCGAGGAGCGCGAGCGGGGGGTGGCCTCGGTCAGCGCCCCGGTGCGGGTGGGCGGTCAGGTGGTGGCGGCGGTGTCGGTGTCCGGACCGGTGGAGAGGACGACCCGCCAGCCCGGCCGGCGCTACGCCGCCGCGGTGATGTGGGCCGCATCGGCCATCGAGGCCGACCTGGGCCGTCCCCGCTGACCCCGGGCGCCCCTCCGGGACCTGGGGCCGGGGCCGCTCAGCCCCGGCCCGCCCCCGGTATCGGCTCCTGCTGGCGGACCGCCGAGCAGGCCGACAGCAGCGCCGGCACGAAGTCCCGCGGCGAGTCGACACACGCCCGGTGGGTCCCCTGCACCGGGAACTCCAGGGCCCCCGGGATGTTCTGGGTCAGGTAGCGCTGCCGACGGGGTGACACGGTGGTGTCCTGCTCGGTTACGACTACCGCGGTCGGGACGTCGATCCGGTCGATCCATTCGGTGGAGTCGAAGCGCGACAGGGCCAGCCCGGCCTGCACCAGAGCCGAGGGGTCGTGACGGGCCCACTCCTCGGCGGCCCAGGCCGCCACCGCTCCGTTGGCGCTCCAGCGCCGGGTGGCCAGGCTCATCCCCTGGCGGCGCACTCCTGCCGGTAGGAGGGACAGGGCCACCGACGCCCCCAGCCCGATGGTGCCGATGGGGCCGCTCAGCTGCCCCCGGTTGGCGAAGCGGGCGGCGGTGGCGCACAGCACCAGCTCGGCCACCGTCTCGGGGTGGCGCTGCCAGGTCAGCTGGGCGATGGGACCGCCCATCGAGTAGCCCACCACGGTGGACGGCCCCAGCTCCAGCGTGTCGATCAGGGCGGCCACGTCGTCGGCGCAGTCCTCCAACCGGAACGGCTGCCTGGTCGTGATACCGCGCCCGTGGCCCCGGTGGTCGAGGGCCAGCACCCGGTAGCTGGCGGTCAGCGCCGGGAAGCAGCGGTACCAGTTGAGCGCGGCGGTCGAGGTCCAGCCGTGGAGCAGCACCACCGGTCGGGTCTCACCGCCAACCGGGGGCGGACCCGAGTCGTACACCCACGTCCGTCCCCTTCCGGGGAGCTCGACGCGTTGGGCCGGCGGGAGATCGACGGGGCGCTGCACTGGATCCAAGGTACGGTGCCACCCCGGCAAAAGGATGTCCGTGGCGTCATTACGTCCCTGAGGCGGCGGCCGCCGCGGCCCGGGCCTGGAAGTGGCGCTCCAGGGCCCAGGCCATGGACTCCCGGGCCAGCGCCGGGTGGTAGCGCCACCGCAGCAGCTGGCGCTCGACCGCCTCGCCGTCCTCCCCCAGCTCGAGGAGGCTCAGGGCCAGCTGCCGGCTCCGCCGGCGGGCCGCTTCGGCCGGGGGCGCGCCCAGCTGCTCGGCCAGCCACCGCTCGTGGGCCTCCTGCAGGGCCGGCGACAGCCGGCTGGCCTGGCGGCGGGTCAGCGCCGGCAGCCTCCTGCGGACCTCGAGGCGCCCCGGCTCGGGGACCCGGGCCAGCTCGAATTGGACCGTCCGGCTGACGGTGCGGAAGAACGCCGAGTTCCTCCCACCCGGGTCCCCGAGCCCGAGGGCCCGGGCCGTCTCGCTCAGGGACATCTCGAAACCTTCGGGAGCAGCGTCGAAGCCGGCGGCCACCCGGCGCAGCAGCCAGGCGGTGCTGGGACCGATGATGCCCAGCCAGAAGCGCTCGACGTAGGGGGAGCGGGGGTCGAACCCGTCCCGCTCCAGGTGGTCGTCGTCCCAGGGCTGGACCGCTATCAGGTCGGAGTCGAATGCCACTAGCGTCACTTCACACCTCCTGTGCCGTTTACAATGTATTTCATGTATACCAGTCACTTGAGACGGTTGCAAGCGGGTATGTGTGACACTGGATCCATGGCTGGAGACGACGCGGTGTCCCGTGCGGCCGGGATCCTGAGGCGGGCCGGTCGGGTCACCGTGCTGACCGGGGCGGGGATCTCGACCGACAGCGGCATCCCGGACTTCCGGGGCCCGCAGGGTGTGTGGACCAAGAACCCGGCGGCCGAGAAGACCTCGACCCTCTCCCACTACCTCGCCGACGCCGAGGTGCGGCGGGTCGCCTGGCAGCAGCGGCTGCACTCCCCGGCGTGGGACGCCCGGCCCAACGCCGGGCACCGGGCCCTGGTGGACC
>JAKAXN010000615.1 GCA_021816565.1 Actinomycetes bacterium | reverse complement strand
GTGCGGGGCTCACTCATGGCGGACCTTTCATCTCACATAATGAGATAGTGTCTTGAACTGTGGGACCGAGTCTAAGCAGCGTCGGGGTGTTGGACAAGGCGGTTCTGATCCTCGACGCCCTGGAGGCGGGCCCCTGCACCCTGGCCGAGCTGACCGGGCGCACGGCTCTGCCCCGGGCCACGGCCCACCGCCTGGCCGTGGCCCTGGAGGCCCACCGGCTGGTCGGCCGGGACTCCGACGCCCGCTTCGTCCTCGGCCCCCGGCTGGTCGAGCTGGGCCGGACCGCCGGGGCGCGGGCCCACCGCTCGCTGGCCGAGACGGCCGGTCCGGTCCTGGTCGGCCTGCGGGACCGCACCGGTGAGAGCGCCCAGCTGTACGTGCGCTCGGGGGACACCCGGGTGTGCGTGGCTGCCTCGGAGTCCCCCCACAGCCTGCGGACCATCGTGGCCATCGGGGCGGTGCTGCCCATGGACCGCGGCTCGGCGGCCAAGGCCCTGGCCGCCTCGGAGCCGGTGCTGGCCCGGGGCTGGGCGGAGAGCGTCGAGGAGCGCGAGCGGGGGGTGGCGTCTGTCAGCGCCCCGGTGCGCGTCGGTGGCCAGGTGGTGGCGGCGGTGTCGGTGTCGGGGCCGGTGGAGCGGACCAGCCGCCAGCCCGGCCGGCGCTACGCCGCCGCGGTGATGTGGGCGGCATCGGCCATCGAGGCCGACCTGGCCCGCCCCCTCTGACCCGGGCTGTCCGTCGGGGCCCGTGGGGCGGAGGCGCTCAGCCCGGGCCGGCGCCCGGTATCCGCTCCTGCTGGCGGACCGCGGAGCAGGCTGACAGCAGCGCCGGCACGAAGGCCCCCGGCGAGTCCACGCACGCCCGGTGGGTCCCCTGCACGGGGAACTCCAGGGCCCCGGGGATGGTCTGGGTCAGGTGCCGCTGCCGACGGGGTGACACGGTGGTGTCCTGCTCGGTCACGACCACCGCGGTCGGGACGTCGATGCGGTCGATCCATTCGGTGGAGTCGAAGCGCGACAGGGCCAGCCCGGCCTGCACCAGAGCCGAGGGATCGTGACGGGCCCACTCCTCGGCGGCCCAGTCCGCCACCGCGCCGTTGGCGCTCCAGCGCCGGGTGGCCAGGCTCATGCCCTGGCGGCGCACTCCCGCCGGTAGGAGGGACAGGGCCACCGACGCCCCCAGCCCGATGGTGCCGATGGGGCCGCTCAGCTGCCCCCGGTTGGCGAAGCGGGCGGCGGTGGCGCACAGCACCAGCTCCGCCACCGTCTCGGGGTGGCGCTGCCAGGTCAACTGGGCGATGGGACCGCCCATCGAGTAGCCCACCACGGTTGACGGCCCCAGCTCCAGCGTGTCGATCAGGGCGGCCACGTCGTCGGCGCAGTCCTCCAACCGGAACGGCTGCCGGGTCGTGATACCACGCCCATGACCCCGGTGGTCGAGGGCCACCACCCGGTAGCTGGCGGTCAGCGCCGGGAAGCAGCGGTACCAGTTCAGCGCCGCGGTGGAGGTCCAGCCGTGGAGCAGCACCACCGGTCGGCCGTCGCCGGCGACCGGGGGCGGCCCCGAGTCGTACACCCAGGTCCGCCCCCTGCCGGGGAGCTCGACGCGTTGGGCCGGCGGGAGATGGGCGGGGCGCTGCACTGGACCCAAGGTACGGTGCCACCCCGGCAAAAGGATGTCCGTGGCGTGATTACGTCCCAGAGGCTGCGGACGCCGCAGCCCGGGCCTGGAAGTGGCGCTCCAGGGCCCAGGCCATGGACTCCCGGGCCAGCGCCGGGTGGTACCGCCACCGCAGCAGCTGGCGCTCCACCGCCTCGCCGTCCTCGCCCAGCTCCAGGAGGCTCAGGGCCAGCTGCCGGCTCCGCCGGCGGGCCGCCTCGGCCGGGGGCGCGCCCAGCTGCTCGGCCAGCCACCGCTCGTGGGCCTCCTGCAGGGCCGGCGACAGCCGGCTGGCCTGCCGGCGGGTGAGCGCCGGCAGCCTCCTGCGAACCTCGAGGCACCCCGGCTCGGGCATCCGGGCCAGCTCGAATTGGACCGTCCGGCTGACGGTGCGGAAGAACGCCGAGTTCCGCCCGCCCCGGTCCCCGAGGCCGAGAGCCCGGGCCGTCTCGCTCAGGGACATCTCGAAGCCCTCGGGGGCGGCGTCGAAGCCGGCTGCCACCCGGCGCAGCAGCCAGGCGGTGCTGGGGCCGATGATGCCGAGCCAGAAGCGCTCGACGTAGGGGGAGCGGGGATCGAACCCGTCCCGCTGCAGGGGGTCCTCGTCCCAGGGGCGGACCGCTACCAGGTCGGAGTCGAATGCCACGAGCGTCACTTCACACCTCCACAGCCATTGACAATGTATTTCATGTATACCAGTGATCCGTGTCGGTTGCAAGCGGGTATGTGTGACACTGGATCCATGGCTGGAGACGATGCGGCGGTCCGGGCGGCTGCGATCCTCGCCAGGGCCGGTCGGATCACCGTGCTGACCGGGGCGGGGATCTCGACCGACAGCGGCATCCCGGACTTCCGGGGGCCGCAGGGTGTGTGGACCAAGAACCCGGCGGCGGAGAAGACCTCGACCCTCTCCCACTACCTCGCCGACGCCGAGGTGCGGCGGGTCGCCTGGCAGCAGCGGCTGCACTCCCCGGCGTGGGACGCCCGGCCCAACGCCGGGCACCGGGCCCTGGTGGACC
>JAKAXN010000102.1 GCA_021816565.1 Actinomycetes bacterium | reverse complement strand
CGAGGTCATCGACGAGCTCGAGCTGGCCCTGGACCGGGCCGCCGAGGACGGGGAGGTGGGGGCGGTGCTGATCGCCGGCCGGCCCGGCCGCTTCTCCGCCGGGTTCGACCTGGCGGCCATGACGTCGAGCAGCGCCTCCATGCGACAGCTCGTAGCGGCGGGCGGCCGGCTGCTGGCCCGGCTGCTGCTGGAGCCGACACCGGTGGTCGCGGCCTGCACCGGCCACGCCCTGGCCGCCGGCGGGCTCCTCCTGCTGGCGGCCGACCACAGGGTCGGGGCCGCCGGAGACTGGAAGGTCGGGCTCAACGAGGTGGCCATCGGCATGCCCATGCCCAAGTGGGGCGTGGAACTGGCCCGGTACCGGCTGCGCCCCTCCGAGTTCGACTGGCGGCTCGTGCTGGGCCAGGTGGCCTCCCCCGACGAGGCGGTACGGGCCGGCTTCCTCGACCGGGTCGTCCCGGCCGAGGCGGTGCTCGACGAGGCCATGGCCGTCGCCGCCGGCCTGAGCGCTCTGGCCCGCCCGGCCGTGGAGGGCACCAAGCGACGGGCCCGGGGCCCGGTCGCCGCCCGCATGCTGGAGGGCATGGACACCGACCTGGCCGAGATCTCGACCCCCTCGCCTGAGCGCTGACCGGCGCCGGTCCCCGGCGGTGGCCCGGCTCCGGCTCAGTCCAGGGTCAGACCGGCTGACACCGCGGCGGCCATCTCGCGCACCGCATCGAGGTCGGCGACCGTCGGGGCGCCGGTGACGACCACCGGGGCCTGGGCCGCCTTCCAGCCCAGGCCGGCCGTGATGGCCTCGACCGCCCGGATCGCCCCTGTCGCGTCCCCGCCGGCGTGCAGCCACAACCCGAACGGCCGGCCGGCCGTGGCCTCCCGGCACGGGTAGTAGATGGTGTCGAAGAAGTGCTTGAGCGCTCCGGAGATGTAGCCGATGTTGACCGGGCTGCCGAGCAGGAACCCGTCGGCCTCGAGCGCCTCCACCGGGGCCGTGACCAGCGCCGGGCGTACCACCACCTCCACCCCGGTTATGGCCGGGTCGCGCGCCCCTTCCAGCGCCGCCCCGAGAAGAGCCTCGGTGACCGGCGACACCGTGTGGTGCACCACCAGGAGCCGCCGGGACAACGGTCGCGCGCCTATCTGGTGACGGCGCTGTCGGCCGCCCCGGCATAGACCTCGCAGGCCCGCCAGCAGTACCACGCCGCCACCGACCGGTAGGGCCTCAGGTGCTCGCCGAGGGGGCCGAGCTCCCGGGCCGTGGGCATGGCGATCCCCCAGGCCAGGCCGTACCCCCTCCGCACCCCGAGGTCGCCGGTGGGCCACACGTCCAGGCGGCGCAGCTGGAACAGCAGGAACATCTGCGCCGTCCACTCGCCGATACCGCGCACCGTCGACAGACGGGCGATGACCTCCTCGTCGGGTTCCCGGGCCAGGCCCCTCGGGTCGAGCACCACGGTGCCGTCCAGCACCTTGGCCGCCAGGTCGCGGATCGAGGCGGCCTTGTTGGCCGACAGCCCAGCGGCGCGCATCTGCTCCACCGGCAGGTCCAGGATCCGCTGCGGTTCGACCTCCCCCTCCACGGCAGCGACGAGCCGGCCGTGGATGGCGGCGGCGGCGGAGCCGGCCAGCTGCTGGTAGAGCACCGAGCGCACCAGCGCCGCGAAGTGGGTGTCGAACGGCTTGCGCAGCTTGATGGGACCGGCGGCCTGGACCAGGGTGGCCATCACCGGGTCCCGCCCGGCCAGCTCCGCCGCGGCTGCTGCGTGGGTCACTCTGGCGGCCATCAGCGCCACGCCGACGGGGCCGTGGCGTCGAACACGGCGAGGCTCATGCCCGCACCCTAGGCCAGCTTCCCCAGGGCGGCGCTGAGGGTGGAGGTGAAGTTGCCCATGATGGCCGCGTCGGGCGGGACGTTCTGGATCCACACGAGGGCCAGCACGCTGTGACCGTCGAGGACCACGCCGACGTGGAACCTCAGGGTGGACCCGCCGTAGGGCGCGGTCCCCGACCAGGCGCTCGAAGCCAGGCCCACCGGCGGGATGCTCTCGCTCGTGAGCGGCACGGCCAGGGGGGTACCGCCGAAGGTGATGGCGAAGCGGGGGCAGGCGCTGACGGCGGCCACGACCTCCTGGTAGACCGAGGCGGCCGCCTGTCCGGGGTAGGAGGCGACCACCTCCACGAAGGCCGGCAGGGAGTGCAGGTCGGGGCCGAGCAGGGCCGTCTGCGCCCTCCCGGCCTGCCGGGACGACGGGCCCAGGCCGGCCAGGCACGGAGCCGAGGCGACGGTGGCGGAGGCCACGGACCCGTCCACGTGGTAGTAGCCGCCCATGTCGGTGGGATCGAGCATGCCGGCTGCGAGCTGCGCCGAGTCGGCGACCGGGCCGGCCGGCACGGTGGGTACCGGGACCAGCGTGGTGGACGGCCCGTCGCCGGGCGCGGCCGGCACCGTCGTCGCGGGAGCCGTTACCGGGGCCCGGGCCGCCACCCCGATCCCCGGCCCGGTGGGCGGATCCCGGTGCGTGGCGACGCCGGCCGCGCCAGCGGCGAGCAGGGCGAGGGACAGGGCGGTCAACCCCTTGTGGAGGCCGGGCATGGCGGCTCGAAACTAGCGGGGCGGATATCCGGGCGGCACGCGTTACCTCGCGTCACGCTCGGCGGTCATACCTGGCAGAATCGATGAAAGCCAGGTGGGCGTGCCAGCACGCTGCCGCGGTCCCCGAGACGAGGTCCATTGAGTACTGCTGAATCCGTCCTAGATCTTCCCGACCCGTTGTCCGAGCCGGGGGGCTCGGAGGGGGATCCCGACCGCAAAACCTGGTTCCAGCAGGTCATGCTAACCATCTTCCTGGTGCTGCCCTTCGCCGCCCTGGTCAGCGCCGTGCCCCTGGCGTGGGGATGGGGCCTCACGTGGAGAGACGTGATCATCGCCACGGTCATGTACGCGGTGTCCGGTCTCGGCATCACCGTGGGCTTCCACCGCTACCTGACCCACCGCAGCTTCCGGGCCCGCCGGCCGGTGCGCATAGCCCTGGCCGTGGCCGGCAGCCTGGCGCTGCAGTCCTCGGCCATCCAGTGGGTGGCCGACCACCGCCGCCACCACCGGTTCTCCGACAAGCCCGGGGACCCGCATTCCCCGTGGCGTTACGGCACCAGCTTCCGGGCCCTGTCCAAGGGCTTCTTCTACTCCCACGTCGGCTGGCTCTACGACTGGGAGAAGACCGATGAGGAGCGCTACGCCCCCGAGCTGGTCGCCGACCCGGACATCAACTTCATCTCCCGGACCTTCTCCCTCTGGGTGGCGGTGTCGCTGCTCCTGCCACCGCTGGTCGGCGGGCTGTGGGGATGGTCGTGGAAGGCCGCGCTGACCGCCTTCCTCTGGGGGGCCCTGGCCCGCATCGCCCTCCTGCACCATGTGACATTCGCCATCAACTCGGTGTGTCACATCACCGGGCGGAGGCCGTTCCGCACCCGGGACCGCAGCCAGAACGTCTGGTGGCTGGCTCTCCTGTCGTTCGGCGAGTCGTGGCACAACTTCCACCACGCCGAGCCGACCTCGGCCCGCCACGGCGTGCGGACCTTCGAGATAGACACCAGCGCCATGCTGATCAAGGTCATGGAGAAGCTGCGGTGGGTCAGCGACGTGCGCTGGCCGGACCGGGCCATGATCTCCAGGCGGCGGGTCGCCACCAACCAGTAACCCGCACTCGGGTCTGCACCGCCGCCGGCCAGTGGCCGGCGGCGGTGGCGCGTCAGACCGCCTGGCGGGGCCGGCTGAACTCCAGTCGCTCGAGGGGCATGCCCGACACGCCCTGCTCGTCGGTGCGCACCGCCAGCACCTGGTGCAACTCGATCCGCCGCTGGACGAACCCGAGCCGGGAACCGGCCAGGTACAGCCGCCAGACCCGGGCCGTGGCCTGGCCGACCTCGGCCACGGCCTCATCCCAGTGGGCGTCGAGGTTGGCCCCCCACGCCGCGCACGTCCGGGCGTAGTGCTCGCGGAAGTTCTCCTCGTGGCGAACCTCGAAGCCGTTGTCCTGGATGGCCGAGATGATCGAGCCGACCGCCTCCAACTCGCCGTCGGGGAAGACGTACCGGTTGATGAAACCCCCGGTCCGGGCCGGGGAGGAGGTTACCGGCCGGGTGATGCAGTGGTTGAGGAAACGGCCCTGCGGGCGCACCTTCGAGGCCAGGAAGCTCACGTACCCGGGCAGGTTCCGGGCGCCGATGTGCTCGGTCAGGCCGATGCTGCTGATGGCGTCGAAGCCGGTCTCGGCGACGTTGCGGTAGTCGTCGTGGCGGATCTCGGCCACGTCCGAGAGGCCCAGCTCCGCGATGCGCTTCTGGCCCCACTCCGCCTGCTGGCGCGACAGGGTCACGCCGAGCACCCGCACCCCGTAGTGGCGGGCCGCGTGGACGACCATGGTCCCCCATCCGCAGCCGACGTCGAGCAGGCGTTGACCGGGCTGCAGATCCAGCTTGCGGCAGACCAGGTCGACCTTCTCCTCCTGGGCCTGCTCCAGGGTGGCGTCCTCACCCGGGTAGACAGCGCAGGTGTAGGCCATGGAAGGGCCGAGCAGCCACTCGTAGAACCGGTTGGACACGTCGTAGTGGTGGCTGATGGCCTTCGAATCGCGCTTCAGCGAGTGCCGGAGCCCCCACCACATGCCCGGGCGGGTCTCCTGCGGCGGCGGGGCAATGGGCCTGAGGATCTGCAGACCCAGGTCCCGGAGGACCTCGAGGCGGTCGGCCCAGCTGAGCGCGCCGACGTGCTCGCCGGCCAGCATCAGCAGCGTCGAGTACATGTCGCCCTCCAGATCCAGGTAGCCGGCGACGTAGGCCCGGGCCAGACCCAGGTCGCCTGGGGCGGTGGCCACGTAGTTGAGGGCCCGGGGGTCCCGCAGGACGACCCGGCATTCGGCGTCGGCCGGCCCGGCGGAACTCCCGTCGTAGGCCTCGAAGGCGACGGGCAGGCCAGGGGCCACCACGCGGGACAGTACGGGGGCGACTTTGGAGCGCACAGTGATCACCTTTTTTCCCAAGTTCTAACGAGCGCCTACGCACTTCTTGTAGAGGTCGAGCAGCCGGCCGGAGGGGTCGTAGCGCCGTTTCAGCTTCCGGTAGGCCGGGCCGTTGTAGAGGTCCCAGAAGCGGGCCTCGTCGTAGAAGGCGGTGGAGTACAGCGACTTGCGACCACCGAGGCGGTCCACCTCGTCCTCCACCCACCGGTTGTGGTGGTTCGGATCCATCCCCGGGGCCAGGGCCACGCTGGACCAGAAGCCGACGTTCACGTAGAGCTCCTGCGGATCCAGCCGGTAGAGCTCCCACGCTGCGGAGGGATCCCGCTGGCGCAGCGGGCACAGCCAGAACGGCGAGATGGGCACCTCCCGCTGGAAGCCCTCGAGGAACTCCCCCAGCCGCGCGATCGGCAACTCGACGTCTTGGATCACGTTCTCGCGCGGCGGTTTTCCCGTGCGGGCGTCGAGGGCGGCCTTCCAGCGGTGGCGCTCCTCGAAGGCCATGATCTTCCAGTACACGTTGCTGCGCAGCAGCCGGCGGCCGGCCAGCCGGCGGACCCACGGGTTCTGGGCGTAGAAGGCCCTCGAGCACCAGAACCAGTCGGTGTCCCAGCGCCACAGGTAGTCCCGTACGGTCAGCCAGTCCTCCCCCTTGGCCTGGATCGACCGGTAGTAGATGTCGGTCCAGGTGTAGTCGCTGGTGGCGGGAGCCGAGTCGGCCCAGCTGCCCAGGGTCAGGTAGCACTCGCTCGGCGAGAAGACACTGCCGTCGACGAAGTCGACCCGCTCGCCGTCGTGGACCCGGCCGTCGCAGATGGCCGGCAGGGCGTCGATCAGCGACGCCACGTCGTCGAAGCGGAGGTGGCGCAGGTGGACGTAGGGACGGACGTCCTCCAGCTCTATCCGTACCCGCAGCGCGTATCCGAGGGTGCCGTACGAGTTCGGGAACCCGTAGAAGAGGTCCCGGTGCTCCCCCTCCGGGCGGGCGGTGACCACCTCCCCGGCCCCGGTCAGGATGTCCATCTCCAGCACCGACTCGTGCGGCATCCCGTTGCGGAACGACGAGCTCTCGATACCGAGGCCGGTGATGGCCCCGCCGATGGTGATCGTCTTCAGCTCCGGCACGACCAGCGGCATCAGGCCGTAGGGCAGAAGGGCGTCCACCAGGTGCTCGTAGGTGGTCATCCCCTGCACGTCGGCCCACCGGTTGCGGGCGTCGATCTCGATGACCCCGTCGAAGCCCGACACGTCGAGGCCCGGCCCGGCCGGGGTGGACCGGGGCCGGAACAGGTTCGAGGTCTTCTTGGCCAGACGGACCGGGGTGCCGGGGGGAATGGCCCGGTACGAGGCCAGCAGGTCCTCGACCCGGCGCCGGTAGGCGTCCCCAGCGGGACCGGCCGGGCCCGACCTGCGATGCTCTTCGGCCAGGGTCATCTCCTGAACTTACCCGCTGCACCGGGAGACGACCGACGCCGCGGCGATAGGTTGACCTGGTGGCCGAAGCGCACCGCCCGCACGATCACCACGACGGGCCCGGGCACGCTCACCACGACAGCCACGGGCACGATCAGCTCGACGGGCCCGGGCACGACGGCCATGGGCACGACCACCCGGGCGGCCTCCGGGGCCTGATCGCCTCGCTGGTGGCCCCCCACAGCCACGACACCGGTGACACCATCGCCGCCGCCCTGACCGCCACCGACGAGGGGGTGCGGGCCCTGAAGATCTCCCTGGCGGTCCTGGCCGTGACCGCCACGCTGGAGTTGATCGTCGTGCTCTTCAGCGGGTCGGTGGCGCTGCTGTCCGACACCATCCACAACTTCGCCGACGCCCTGACGGCCCTACCGCTCGGGGTGGCGTTCTGGATGAGCCGCCGGCCCGCCACGGATCGCTACACCTACGGGTTCGGCCGGGCCGAGGACCTGGCCGGCATCTTCATCGTGGCTGTCATGGCGGCCTCGTCGGTGTTGGCCGCCTGGGAGGCCGTCGACCGGCTCATCCACCCCGAGCGCATCACCGGCCTGGGATGGGTCGCGGCGGCGGGCGTGATCGGCTTCATCGGCAACGAGACCGTGGCGGTGTACCGCACCCGGGTGGGGCGGCGCATCGGCTCGGCTGCGCTGGTCGCCGACGGCATGCACGCCCGGACCGATGGCCTGACCTCGCTGGCGGTGGTGGCCGGTGCGATCGGGGTGGCCCTGGGATGGAGAGACGCCGACCCGGTGGTCGGCCTGCTCATCACCGCAGCCATCCTGATGGTGCTGAAGAACGCCGCTCGCGACATCTACCGCCGGCTCATGGACAGCGTGGACCCCGAGCTGGTACAGCTGGCCGAGAAGGTCCTTGCGGGCGTGCCCGGGGTCGAGCGGGTGGCCCGGGTCCGGATGCGCTGGGTCGGCCACCAGCTCCTCGCCGAGGCCGACATCGCCGTCGACGGCCGCCTGGCCCTGGCCCAGGGCCACGAGGTGGCCGAGTCCGCCCAGCACCAGCTGCTTCACCGGCTACCCCGCCTGGCCGCGGCCACCATCCACGTGGATCCGAGCGTGACCGACGGGATCGACCACCACCGCCTCACCGCCCACCACTTCGAGACCGGCGACCCCGGCCACCCCGAGTAGGGGCCGGGGCGCCGCCGGGCCCGGCTCTCAGCCGGCGACCGAGCGGCCCAGGGACTCCGCCGCGCCGATATAACCCTCCACCATGTCCATGACCACCTGGCCGGCCGGCTTGGCCACGTTCATCTGGCCGACAGCCTGGCCCACGAAGTAGTTGATGAGGTCCCGGGCCCCATCGCTGCTCGCCGCGCTGCGGGCGATGCGGGCCTCGGCCCGGGCCACCAGCGCCGACTGCAACGGCATGGGCAGTGGGTTGGGGGTGTCCTCGCGGTCCCACTCCCTGGTCCACGCCGACACCAGCTGGCGGGCCGGCTTCCCGGTCTTCGAGCGGGAGCGAACCGTGTCGGCCGACGAGGCGGCCAGGAACTTCTCCTTCACCACCGGATGGGTCTCGGCCTCGTCGGTGGTCAGCCACACCGAGCCGCACCAGACGCCCTTGGCGCCGAGGGCCATGGCCGCCGCCACCTGCCGGCCGTCGGCTATGCCGCCGGCGGCGAGGACCGGCAGCGGTGTCACCGCGTCGACCACCTGCGGGATCAGGACCATGGTCCCGATCTCCCCGGTGTGGCCGCCGGCCTCCGATCCCTGGGCGATGATCAGGTCCACCCCGGCCTCCTTCTGGCGCCGGGCGTGCTCCACCTTGCCGACCAGGCCGGCCACGGCCAGGCCCCGCTCGTGGGCCTCGCGCACCAGGTAGTCGGGGGCCGGGCCGAGGGCGTTGGCTATCAGCTTGACCTTGGGGTGGGCCCACACCACCTCCAGCAGCTGGCGGGCGCTCTCGCTGGAGAACGGCATGGGCCGGTCCTCGCGGCCCTCCTCGGGCCGGGACTCCTCGGGCCCGGCCGCCACCCCGTAGCGCTCGAGGATGTCCTCCACGAACATCCGGTGTTCCTCCGGCAGGAGCGACGCCACATCCCCCGAACGGAGCCCTCCCCCCTCGTCACCCACGTAGCGGGCCGGGACGATCACATCGACCCCGTAGGGCCGGTCCCCGACCTGGTCGTCCAGCCAGTCCAGGGCGATGGCCAGCTGCTCGGGCGAGTAGGCGACGGCGCCGAGCACGCCGAAACCACCGGCCCGGCTGACGGCGGCCACCACGTCGCGGCAGTGGCTGAAAGCGAAGATGGGGAACTCGATTCCGAGCATGTCGCAGACTTCGGTGCGCATGGTGCCTCCTGAGAGCAGTTCGGCCGAGACGCTACTTCGGGCCGGGGCCTCCGAGACGGAGCCGCCGGCTGCCTCCGGCGCCCGGTTCAGCCGACCGGCCCGGAGGTCGGGTCTGTCGGGGTCGGGTCCGTCGGTCGGGTCGTCTGGCTCAGGTCGTCGGGGTGAGGGACACGAGCTGCAGGCTGTACTGCGAGCGGTAGGTGATGGCACCGGCGGCGACATTGATGTCGCCGGTCTGCTTCACCGGGGTGGCGTTGCTGGTGAGCCAGTAGTCGCTGGTCATGGTCCCCTGCTCTGGCCCGGAGAGGGTGGAGGAGACCTCGACCTCCGTGGCGCTGACCGGGATACCGCCGACCGCCGCGGTGCGCGGCCCGAGCAGCCTCACCACCTGCTTCGAGGTCTCGCCGTTGGAGGACCGGCACTGCCAGGTCCACGTCTGGCCAACCTGACCGGTGGTGACGGGGATGAAGGCGTCAGGGTCGCAGGTGAAGTTCTGGGTGGTGCTGTACCCGTCCTGCGAGACCGTCGACGACTCGGAGACCACCCGCAAGCCGCCGCTCGCCGGGCACTCGACGACGGTCTCGGAGTTGCCCGCCGACGGCTCCCACGTCGAGGCCACCCCGCAACCGTCGCCCGACACGACGACCGGCGTGCGCGACGGGTAGTTGGTGGCCCCCAGGATGCTTATCTGCTGGCTGCCGGAGGTGTCGTAGGAGTAGGTGCCCGGCGCCGGGAGCTGGGCCACCGGCGGGGTGTCACCGCCGCGGGGGGCGACGGTGGTGGTGGTGCTCGGGACCAAGCCGGCGCCGCCTACCGGGGCCGGAACCACCCCGCCGGCAGCCGGGGCCGGGAGCACCGGAGACCCCGGCGTCGGGTGTGACTGGGCGGCGGCGATGGCGCCCAGGCTGGTCGCCGTGGGGGCCGCCGTCGTGGTGGTGGTCTGCGGTGCCGCGCTGGACGGCGGCCCCTGCGGGGTGGGGCCACCCGGCCCTACGGCCAGGCCCCCGGCGCTGATGTGGTCCCGGTGCGAGGGGCTGCTCATGCCGAGCGAGGCGCCCGCCCCCACCACCAGCAGGCCCAGCGACGCCGCGGTGATGGCCCGCCATGCGGTTCTGGATGCCCCGATCCGGGATGGAACTTCGGCGTGCACCACGAGACGTCTTTCGCTGCGGTCACCCCGGCTCCTGCCGGGAAGCGGATAATACGGACAAATGTAGCGGCCTGGCGCCCGGGCCTCCTGCCGGTGGGGCACCCTGGAGCAACATGGAAGAGACCTACACCCACGGCCACCAGGAACCGGTGCTCCGCAGCCACCGCTGGCGCTCCGCCGCCAACTCGGCCGCGTACCTGACCGGGGCGCTGAAACCGGGGATGGACCTGCTGGATGTGGGCTGCGGACCGGGGACCATCACTGTGGACCTGGCCCGGATGGTGGCCCCCGGGCGGGTCGTCGGCGTGGACCGGTCCGAGGAGGTCGTGTCGGAGGCCGGGAGGCTGGCCGCCCCGCCCGGGGCCGGGACGGCCCCGCCGGTGGAGTTCCGCACCGGCGACGTGTACGGGCTGGATTTCCCGGACCGGCACTTCGACGTCGTGCACGCCCACCAGGTGCTCCAGCATCTCACCGACCCGGTCGCCGCCCTGCGGGAGATGCGCCGGGTGCTGCGACCGGGTGGCCGGCTGGCGGTGCGCGACAGCGACTACGGGGCGTTCCTGTGGACCCCTGCGGACCCCCGCCTGGACCGCTGGAGGGAGCTGTACCACCAGGTGTGCGCCCGCAACGGGGCCGACTCCGACGCCGGCCGCAGCCTGCCCGGCTGGGTACGCGACGCCGGCTTCTCCGACCTGCAGGTCACCAGCTCCACCTGGACCTTCGCCGACGCCGACAGCCGGGCCTGGTGGGGCGGCCTGTGGGCCGACCGCACCGTGGGCTCGTCCTTCCCGGAGCAGGCCCTCGCCTACGGCCTGACCACCAGGGGCGAGCTGGAGCTCATCTCCGCCGGGTGGCGGGAATGGGCCTCATCGCCCGACGGGCTGTTCGTGGTGCTCCACGTGGAGGTAATGGCCCGGCCCTGACGCCGGGCCCCGCCGCCGGGTCTCAGGCCCGCAGGGCCGGCAGGAGCTCCTTCTCCGCCCATCGGAGGAACCCCTCCTGGTGGTCGCCTCCGACCTGGCACAGGGCCACGTGGGTGAAGCCGGCATCGGTGAAGCGCCTGACGGCGGCGACGAAGTCCTCCACCCGGTCCCCGCAGGGGATGGCCGCGGCCACGTCCTCGGGCCGCACGTACTGCGCCGCCGCCTCGAATGCGGCCGGTCCGGGCAGCTCGGCGTTCACCTTCCAGCCTCCGCCGAACCAGCCGAACAGGCGCAGGGCCCGCTCGAGCGCGGCGTCACGATCGGGGTCGTAGGACACCGGCACCTGGCCCACGCACGCCTTACCGGCCCCGCCCGACCGCCCGAACCGTTCGACCAGGGAGGCGTCGGCTTCGACGGCGATCATCACGTCCGCCCGGGCCCCGGCCAGGGCACAGGACTGGCCGCCCGAGACCGCCACCCCGAGCGGCGGAGGGGTGTCGGGCCGGTCCCAGAGGCGGGCCGAGTCGACCTCGAAATGCCGGCCCCGGTAGTTGACGTAGTCGCCGGTCCAGAGGGCCCTGATGATGTCGATGGCCTCGCCGAGCATCTCGTGACGGGTGTTGACCGGCGGCCAGGCGCCACCCACCACGTGCTCGTTGAGGTTCTCGCCGGCGCCCAGCCCGAGGGTGAAGCGGCCGTCGGACAGGAGGGCCACCGTGGCGGCCTTCTGGGCCACCACCGCCGGGTGGTACCGCTTGATGGGGCAGGTGACGTAGGTCATCAGCCCGATGCTGTCGGTGGCCTGGGCGGCCGCCCCCAGGACCGACCAGGCGTAGGGCGAGTGCCCCATGGCGTCCACCCAGGGGAAGTAGTGGTCGGAGATGACGGCGAAGTCGAATCCGCCCCCCTCGGCCGCCTGGACGTCGCGGACCAACTCCTTCGGACCGGCCTGCTCGCACATCATGGTGTAACCGATCTCCGTCATTCCGGGCCGATACCCAGGCGCCTACGGGGGCAAACAGCCGCCGGAGCACCGTCTCAGGCCCGGTCTCCCGGCGAGTACCCGAGCATCACGACCATCCGGGCCTCCGGTCCGCTCCACGGAATGGTGCAGTGGACCAGCGCCTCGGTGAAGACCAGCAGGGACCCGGCCGGCTGGGCGACCGGCACCAGCAGCGACTCCGCTCTCTCCGGCACCGGCTGTCCGGCCCGGTGGCTGCCGGGTACACAACCGAAGCCCCCCTGGCCCGGGCGGCCCTCGGTCAGCGCCCAGGAGAAAACCAGCCTCCCGCGGCGCGCCCCTCCCGTCGGGGCCGCGTAGGACCGGGCCGGGCCGACAGCCCCGGCCGGTCCGGGCAGGCCCGGCCCGCGGGCACCGGGGCCCGTGGCGACCCCGTAGGCGTGGTCGAGCCGGACGTGCGGCCCGATCAGGTCCCGGAGCACGGCCAGCACCCAGGGGTGGTCGATCAGCTGGAGGAACGAGTGGTCCCATTCGAACAGCCGGCCGGCCTGGCCGAACGTCTCACCGGCGACCGACCGGACCGCCTGGGCCGGCCGCTGCGCTTCTACGAGATC
>JAKAXN010000614.1 GCA_021816565.1 Actinomycetes bacterium | reverse complement strand
CGACATCTTCGCCGCCATCCGCTCCGGGGACATCCTGGTCCAGCACCCCTACGACAGCTTCTCCGAGTCGGTCGAGGAGTTCATAGCCCAGGCGTCGCGCGACCCCGACGTGCTGGCCATAAAGCAGACCCTCTACCGGACCTCGGGCGACAGCGCCATCGTCCGGTCGCTGATCCGGGCGGCCGAGCGGGGCAAGCAGGTCGCCGCCCTGGTGGAACTCAAGGCCCGCGGCGACGAGGCCGCCAACATCGGCTTCGCCCGGGCCCTGGAGCGGGCCGGGGTGCACGTCGTCTACGGGCTGGTCGGCCTGAAGACCCACTCGAAGATCGCCCTGGTGGTGCGCCAGGAGGGCACGGGCATCACCCGCTACTGCCACATCGGCACCGGCAACTACAACGCCAGCACCGCCCGGACCTACGAGGACATCGGCATCCTCACCTCCTCGCGGGAGATCGGCGCCGACCTGACCGACCTGTTCAACTATCTCACCGGCTACAGCCGCCGGGTCGACTACCGGCGGTTGCTGGTCGCCCCGGCCACCCTGAGGCCCCGGATGCTCGAGTTGATCGCCCGCGAAGCGGAGGCCGGCCCGGCCGGGCGCATCGTGTGGAAGCTCAACAACCTGGTCGACCCCGGCATCATCGACGCCCTCTACGAGGCCTCGGCGGCCGGCGTCCGCATCGATCTCATCGTGCGGGCCATCTGCTGCCTGCGCCCCGGTGTCCCCGGCCTGTCCGACCACATCCGGGTCCGCAGCATCGTCGGCCGGTGGCTGGAGCACTCGCGCCTGTACTACTTCGGCGCCGGAGCCCCCACAGCTGTCAGCACCGCCGACAGCAATGGTCACGGCCCGGTGCTGCCCGAGGGCGGGGAGTACTGGATCGGCTCCGCCGACATGATGGACCGCAACCTGGACCGCCGGGTCGAGGCCCTGGTTCCCATCGCCTCCCCCGAGCTGCAGGGGCGGCTGCGGGAGATCCTGCTCACCGAGCTGGCCGACGACGTGCGGGCGTGGACCCTGACGGCCGACGGCACCTGGCACAAGGTGGCGGCCGCGGCCGGCGTCGACGCCCAGCAGAAGTTCCAGGAGATGGCGCTGGCCCGGTCGCGCTGGCGGGTCGAGCCCGATCTGCGGGCCGGCGGTCCGGCGCTGTGAGTTCCGGTACCGATCCGGTTCCGGCCGGTCCCCCCGTCCTGGCCGCCGGCGGGGTGGTGTGGCGCCGCGACGGTGACGGGCGGGTGGAGGTGGTGCTGATCCACCGGGCCCGCTACGGCGACTGGAGCCTGCCCAAGGGCAAGCTGGATCCGGGGGAGACAGACGAGCAGGCGGCCCGCCGGGAGGTGACGGAGGAGACCACGCTGGTGACCGAGCTGGGCCCGGAGCTGCCGTCCACCACCTACCTGGACCGCTCCGGCAAGCACAAGCGGGTGCGCTACTGGGCCATGACGGTGACCGCCGGCGAGCCCCGGGGCTCGCACGAGGTGGACCAGGCCGAGTGGGTCCCGATGGAGGAGGCCGCCGCCCGGCTGACCTACCCCCACGACGTGGAGGTCCTGCGGGCCCTCATCGCGGTGATCGGGAGCTAGCCGCCCCCCGGCTGCCGGTTCAGATGCTCTGGGGGAGTAGCAGCACCGCGTTCTCGAAGCAGAACCACAGCGGGACCAGGCAGATCCCGATGCCGATGACGAAAGCGGCCAACCGGTGCCAGCGCCGGGTCCGGTTGATCCATATGCGGACGCCGATCCAGCCGAGGACCACCAGCAGGCCGTAGAGGATCGAGGGCAACCAGGCCCCGGACTCCCCGTGGCCCAGGCTGGTGCGGGCCAGGGCTGCGGCCGACCCGGCGCTCGGCGCGGCCTTGGTGGGAGCCGTGGTGGTGGGGGTGGCCGGAGGGGCCTCGGCCGGGCCGACCAGCCGGGCGAAGACGACCAGGCGCGACGTGGCCGAGAACCGGGGGTTGCAGGTGGTGAGGGTCAGCTGCGGGAACGAGGTCGGGTCGAGCACGGCCACGTCGTCGGGGCTGACGACCTTCGGCGGTTCGGACACCTTGTAGACCCACGTGTGACCCGTGAGGTCGGTGATGTAGATCGGATCGCCGGGGCCGAGCTCGTTCAGCCGGAAGAACGGCGCCCCGTAGGTGGTGCGGTGCCCGGCTATGGCCGAGTTGCCGGGCTGACCGGGGAACGGCGTGCTGCCGTAGTGGCCCGGGCCCTTCCTGAGGTCGGCCTCGTTGGTCCCTTCGACCACGAACTTGTCGACCCCGATCTTGGGGATCACCAGGTGGTCGACGGCCCCGCCGGGCGGTACCGACGGCAGGGCGGTGGGGCTCGACGCCGCCGGCGTCCCGACGGTGGGGGAGTGGGCCTGGGTGGACCCGGCCGGGGCGTGGTCGCGGGCCATGTCGGCGGAGAACTGGCGGGCCAGGTTGTGCTGACTGTGGGCCTCGGTGAAGTTCGTGCCGACCAGCTGGTAGGCGACGAAGAGCAGCACGATCACCCCGAGGGTGATCAGCGCCAGCCCCACCTCCCGCACGATCCGCCGGCCCAAGCCCAAGCCGGGAGGTGCCGGCGCAGGGTGCTCCACCGGCGGGGAGACAGGTCCGGTCACCGACGCCATTGCGGACAGATTAAGCGGCGGGCCGGTCTGGCACACTCGCGCCCATGCCGGTGCTGCTGGTCCGA
>JAKAXN010000613.1 GCA_021816565.1 Actinomycetes bacterium | reverse complement strand
CCAGCTGCTCGGGTCGGCCAACATCGAGGGGTCGGCGCTGTTCCACGTGATGTCCGGGAATCTCAGCCACCAGATCGAGCACCACCTGTTCCCCGACCTGCCGGCCAGCCGGTACAAGGACATCGCTCCGCAGGTGCGCCGGGTCTGCGAGCGCTTCGGCCTGCCGTACAACTCCGGCTCGCTGCGCACCCAGTTCGGCTCGGTGGTCCGCAAGATCGTGCGGCTGGCCCGGCCCTGACCGCCGGGCCGTCGCCCCCGGTCAGGCCGTGACCGCCAGGGCGTCCAGCTCGGCCTGGACCGTCGCCTCGTGGGCGGCCAGGTCGGCCTTGGCCTTACGGGGACTCCAGCGGCCCTTCAGCAGCGGCACCCCGCCCAGGAACAGGATGGCCCCGCCGAAGCACACCCAGTACCAGGTGCGGGCCTGGCCGGGGATGGCCGCCTGGTCGCGGGTCACGGTGGCGGCGTTGCGGGCCGCATAGGCCAGCACGGGCGCCGGGACGCTCCTCAGTTGGGTCAGCTCGGCGGAGTTCTGCTGCACCTGGGCCAGCAGCCGGTTGTGGGTGGCCGCCCAGGTGAGCGGGGCGGTGTGGGCCTGGGCGAAGGCGACGGTCGTGGGATGGGACCGGGCCCACAGGAAAGCCGGGACGAGCCGGGCCTCGTTGCGCAGCAGGGTGTCGACCACCGGGGCGCTGGAGACGGCTTCGGCCCGGGCCCGGTTGGCGGCGCTCGGGCTGGTCAGCAGGTCCGTGAAGACCGCCGGGTGGGCCCCGACCGCGGCCGTCACCGCCGGGAAGGCGGCCAGAGCGGCCAGCTGCTGGCTGCCGGCCTGGACCGCCGCCATCTCCTTCGGGTCGCTCCTCGTAAGGGATGCCAGAGCCCCGATCTGGGTGGCGTTCGCCGGGTCCGAGACCTGCGAGACGAGCGCCGTGTGGGACCCGGCCCACACGATCGAGTTGGTGTAGGGGCTGGTGCGGACCACGAAGTTGACCAGGGGGGTGACCGTCGTGATCACCATCGGCACCACGATCAGCATGAAGAAGATCACGACCCGGATGGTGAGGCCCCACACGGCCAGGCCGGTGGCGATCAGCGCCGGGTTGTGGCTCTCGCAGGTCTCGCTGAAGCTGGCCATCCACGGTGTGTAGGCCACGCCGAGCCCGACCGAGATCGCCGAGATGAGGAGGGCCACGGTCCCGTAGGTCGGGTGGTGGCCGAACTGCGACAGGTAGGCGGCGATGGCGGCGGCCGCCAGTACGGCGCCGGCGACCATGAACGGCTTGCGCACCTTGAAGCGGTCGGAGACCATCCCGACGACGACGGCCGTGAGCGCGCTGGCGCCCCACGTCCAGTTGCCGAGCGAGTTGGCCTGCTGGAGGTTGAAACCGAACACGACCTGCATGAAGACGGCGCCCAGGCCGATGGCCGTGTAGTAGGCGAGCAGCAGGATCGACACGGCGAAGCCGCTGATGATGACGTCCTTCTTGAGCATCTGGCGGAACGGGTTCCTCAGGGCGGACTCGATGTCCATGCCCTTGGCCCGCATCTGGGCCAGCACCCGGTCGCGCTCGGAGACCATGAGCTGGTCGCGCAGTTCGGGGGCCAGCTCCCGGAGGAAGGCGATGGCCAGGGCGGACACGACCAGGCCGGCGGTGCCGGCCAGCACGTACTCGTGGCCCCAGAAGTGCGGCGACGGGGTGCCGTGGATGGTGACGGTGCCGACCAGGGAGACGGTCAGGGAGCCGATGACCGGCCCGAGCGTCCAGGCCCCCATGGCCGTGGCCCGGCCGGTCTGGGGCGAGAAGTCGCGGATCAGCGCCGGCGTGGCGACCAGCACGATGCCCTCGATGTTGCCGGCGATGAAGGCCAGGGTGGCGAACACGTACCTGTTGGGGGCGGCCGGGATGGCGAAGAGGGTCACCAGGCTGGTGACCGTCAGGCCGACCAGGATCACCGGGACCCGTCCGAGGCGGTCGGTGACCCCGGCGAAGAGGGCCCCGAGGGCGCCCAGCACGTTGCCGATGGCGGTCACCCAGATGAGGAAGTGGAACGACATCTTCAGGTCGACCATCTGCAGGGTCGACACCGACCCGCCGCAGTAGGCCATGTAGTACAGGGCGATGGTCACCACCACGGTGAGGCCCAGGTAGCCGTAGCGCGCCGCGTTGCCCGGGTACTCCGGCAGCTCGCGGTGGAGCAGTCCGCTCCACCACCGGTTGCGCACCCCTGCCTCCACCGGTACCACCGTGCTCGTCATACATCCCCCCTTGCTCCGGCCCGAATGTAGCCATGGCCGGGGGCCGAGGAGAGGACGGCGGCGACGCCGGGCGCACACCGTATCCCGATGGTCCGGAATGTCCCGGTCGCGGCCCGGAGCCGGACCGCTCCGCGCCGCGCCCGGGAGGCGAAGTCGTAGATTCAACCTCTGTGAGCACGCGCCCCGAGGTTGGAGCTCCGCCGGCGCCGGCCGAGCCGGTCGCGTCGGTGCCGAGCCAGGAGCAGATCAGCGCCGAGATCGACGCCCTGGCCGGGCAGGCCGGTCCCCAGCCCCGGCTGGACTACCCGCCCTACCGCAGCTCCGTGCTGCGCCACCCCACGCAACCCGAGGTGGTCGTGGACCCCGAGGGCGTGGAGTTGTGGGCGCCGGTCTTCGGCTCGCGCGACGTCGTCGACCACGAAGCCGACCTCACC
>JAKAXN010000612.1:2073-2692 GCA_021816565.1 Actinomycetes bacterium | reverse complement strand
TCCCGGGGCCGTCTGTGCCCGGGCGCCGATCGTTACACTGCTCGGCCATGACCGGCGGATCGCTCACCGATCTCGGCAGTGTCCTGCGCCTGTCGGTGATGCGCCTGTCGCGCCGGCTGCGCCAGGAGGCGTTCGGCGTGGGCGAGGTGACGCCTTCGCAGCTGTCGGCGCTGACGGTCCTGGCCAAGCACGGGGAGCTGACCCTCGGAGAGCTGGCCTCCATCGAGCGCATCGCCCCGCCCTCGATGACCCGCATCGCCGCCCGGCTGGAGGCGACCGGCCTGCTCGAACGCCGTCCCGACACCAGCGACCGGCGGGTGGCCCGGGTGGCCATCAGCGCCACCGGGCTCGACCTGCTGTCGGAGACCCGGGCCCGAGGCGACGCCTTCGTGTCGTCGCGACTGGAGTCGCTGACGGAGGAGGAACGCGAGGTGCTGGCCCGGGCCGTGCCCCTCCTGGAGCGGCTGGCCTCCGAGGACCCCTGACCCCGGCACCGGGCTCTCCCGGCCGGGGCCCGGGGCCTAGAGGGGCAGGTCCCCGGTGGCCGAGCGGGTCGTGCCGTGGTCCCGGTAGGCCGATATGGCCTGGCGGGCGATGGTCATCTGGTGGACCTCGTCGG
>JAKAXN010000612.1:0-2063 GCA_021816565.1 Actinomycetes bacterium | reverse complement strand
GAGCATGTCCGCGAGGGGGGTGTCGGTGGAGTAGCCCAGGGCCCCGTGCACCTGGACCGCCCGGTCCACGATGCGCCACAGGCTGTTGGCCACGAAGTGCTTGGCCATGGAGACCTCGGCTTTGAACGGCAGCCCGTTCTCGATCCGGTACGCCGCGTGGAGGACCATGAGCTTGGCCTGGTACAGCTCCATGGTGCTGTCGGCGATCAGCCACTGGATGCCCTGTTTCTCCGCCAGCACCGAGCCGTGGGCGTAGCGGTTGAGCGAGCGGTCCACCATCATGTCCAGGGCGGTCTCGCACTGGGCGATCCAGCGCATGCAGTGGGCCAGGCGGGCCGGGCCCAGGCGGGCCTGGCCGAGCAGGTGGCCCTGCCCCCGGCCGCCGAGCATGTTGGCCGCCGGTACCCGCAGGTCGGTGATGCGGATCTCGCAGTGGTTGTGGCTGCCCGACATGGTCTCCACGTCGCGCACGATCTCCCAGCCGGGCGAGGGCAGGTCCACTATGAACGCCGAGTTGGCCGCCTGCGGCATGTCCGGGTTGTCCTCGGTGCGGGCGATGAGGATGGCGAAGGCGGCGCCGCGGGCCCCGCTGATGAACCATTTGTGGCCGTTGACCACCCATTCGTCCCCGTCCTGGACGGCGGTGGTCTGGATGAGGGTCGGATCGGACCCGGCCACCTCCGGCTCGGTCATGGCGAAGCAGGAGCGGGCCGTGCCCTCGCACAGCGGGCGCAGGTACTTCTCCTTCTGCTCGTCGGTACCCCAGTGCAGCAGCGTGTGCTGGTTGCCCTCGTCGGGGGCCTGGCAGTTGAGCACGAAGGGGCCGATCCGGCTCTTGGCCGCCTCGGCCGACACTGCGGCCATGGCCGTCGGGCCGAGCCCCATGCCCCCCCACTCGGGCGGCATGTGGGGCAGCCACAGGCCAGCGTCGCGGGCCTGGTGGCGCAGGTCCACGATGGTCGACACCAGGGCCTTCCGGTCGGCCCGGTGGTCGCCCGTGGAGTCGGCCCGCAGCTTGTCCTCGGCCGGGGCGACGGTCCCGGCGATGAAGTCCCTGACGCGCAGGCGGATCTGCTCGACCTCGGGGGCGAAGGAGAAATCGATGGCCATGGGGAGAGGCTAGACCGGGGCCCAGGGGGGCGTCCGATAGGGACTATCTGTAATCCAGATGGCTCATGTGACGCAAGTCTCTTGCATAGATGGCCGGGGTCGGACCATACTGATCTTGTTGCTCGGGGCGAATCCCCCCCTCGCCCCTCGAGCTTTGCACGAAGGACCGGCATCCCCCCCGCCGGTCCTTCGTCGCGTCCGGGCCCGGATTCCCTCCCCGGAGGGGTGGCGGGGCGGGACGCCGGGGGGAGGGAAAAAGGAAAAAGGCGGAGCCCGGGGCTCCGCCTAGTCTCATCTTCGCTTCCGGCCTGGTCAACGGTTCGGGTCGAGGCCGGTCCGGCCCTCCCCCCGGGGGCCCGAGGCCAGGCCTCGCCCGAACGCCCCCTCTTGAACCGACATTTTATGTGGCATCGGGCACAGGGGCAAGGCCGCAGGCCGGAAAGATCGGCTTTCGGTTGTGAACAGGTGGGGTCCGTTTTCTATTGTCCCAAGATGGCCATCCCGCTAGCCGCCTTCTCCATCCGCCTCCGGGCCCGGATCCCCAACCATCCGGGGGAGTTCGCCGCCCTGGCCACCGTCATCGGCTCGGCCGGGGGCAGCCTGGTGGGGATCGACATCGTCGACACCGACGGGGCGACGGTCACCCGGGACCTGGTGGTGTTCTGCGGGTCGGAGGCCCACGCCTCGGCTGTCGAGCAGGCCACCCGGGCGGTCGAGGGCATCGAGGTGATCGAGGTGGCCGACCGGACCTTCGCCGTGCACGAGGGCGGGAAGCTCAGCATCGACGCCAAGCTGCCCATCCACAACCGTGACGACCTGGCCATGGCCTACACGCCGGGCGTGGCCCGGGTGTGCACGGCCATCGCCGAGACGCCGGCGCTGGCCCACCGCTACACCATGAAGTCGAACACGGTGGCGGTGGTCACCGACGGGACGGCGGTGCTCGGGCTCGG
>JAKAXN010000101.1 GCA_021816565.1 Actinomycetes bacterium | reverse complement strand
AGGCCCCGAACGCCGCCCTCATCGGCCGGCTCAAGGACGCCGGGGTGGTGACCATGCCGACCATCGCCGCGCCCCGCCACGCCGAGAAGGTGGTGGCCATGGGCGTGGATGCGGTCATCGCCCAGGGTCAGGAGGGCGGTGGACACACCGGCCAGATCCCCACCAGCCTGCTCCTGCCGCGGGTGACCGCCCAGGTCGGGGTCCCGGTGCTGGGGGCCGGGGGTTTCCACGACGGCCGGGGCCTGGTCGCCGCCCTGGCGTGGGGGGCGGCCGGGGTCGCCATGGGCACCCGGTTCCTGCTGACGAAGGAGAGCACCGTCCCCGACGCCGTGAAGGAGCGCTATCTGGCCGCCGCTCTCACCGACACGGTGGTGACCCGGGCCATCGACGGGGCCCCGCAGCGGGTCATCCGCACACCGCTGGTGGAGCGCCTGGAGGGCCGGACCGGGCCGGTCGCGGTGGGGCGGGCCGTGGCCAACGCCATGCGGCTGCGCCGGCTCACCGGCACCGGGCTGGGCGCGCTGGTGCGGGAGGGGGTGGCCATGAAGCGCAACGGGGAGTTGACCTGGGCCCAGGTCGCAATGGCGGCCAACGCCCCGATGCTGACCCGGGCCACCATGGTGGAGGGCCGGCTCGAAGCCGGGATACTGCCCACCGGGCAGGTCACCGGCCTCATCGCCGAGCTGCCGACGGTGGCCGAACTGATGCAGGCCATCATCGCCGAGGCGGCCGCCACCCTGGACCGCCTGGCCGGGGCGGCCACCGCCGGCCGGCCCGGCTCCTGAATCCGGGGTCGGGCTGACACCGGGGTCGGGCCCGCCAACGGGCCCGACCCCGACCCGGCGGTTCTAGCCCAGCCGCTCGATGATGGTCACGTTGGCCTGGCCGCCACCCTCGCACATGGTCTGGAGGCCGTAACGGCCACCGGTGCGCTCCAACTCGGCCAGCAGGGTGGTCATGAGCCGGGCCCCGGTGGCGCCCAGCGGGTGACCGAGGGCGATGGCGCCGCCGTTGACGTTGACCCGGGCCGGATCGGCCCCGCTCTCGGCCAGCCAGGCCAGCACCACCGACGCGAAGGCCTCATTGATCTCCACCAGGTCGATCTGGTCGATGGTCATGCCGGCCCGGGCCAGGGCGTACCCGGTGGCGGGGATGGGAGCGGTCAGCATCCACACCGGGTCGGCTCCGCGGACGCTCAGATGGTGGATCCGGGCCCGGGGGGTCAGCCCGTGGGTCCGCAGGCCCCGCTCGTTGACGATCAGCAGGGCGGCGGCGGCGTCGGATATCTGGCTCGACACCGCGGCGGTCAGCCGGCCCCCCTCCGTGAGGGTGGGCAGCTTGGCCATCCTCTCGAGCGAGGTGTCGCGACGGGGCCCCTCATCGGTGGTCACGTCACCGACCGCCACGATCTGGGTCCCGAAGCGACCCTCGTCGATGGCCGTCGCGGCCCGGCGGTGGGATTCCAGGGCGAAGCGCTCCATGTCCTCCCGGGAGAGGTCCCACTTCTCGGCGATCATCTCGGCGCTGCGGAACTGCGACACCTCCTGGGTGCCGTAGCGCCGGCGCCAGCCCTCGGATCCGGAGAACGGATCCTCGAAGCCGTACGCCTGGCCGGCCAGCATGGCCGAGCTGATGGGTATCTGGCTCATGTTCTGCACACCGCCGGCCACCACCACGTCGGAGGTGCCGGACAGCACGGCCTGCGCGGCGAAATGAACCGCCTGCTGGGAGGACCCGCACTGGCGGTCCACCGTCGTTCCGGGAACCTCGTCGGGCAGCCCGGCGGCCAGCCAGCAGGTCCGGGCGATGTCGCCGGCCTGAGGGCCGATGGTGTCGACGCATCCGAAGACCACATCCTCGACCGCAGCCGGGTCGATGCCGGTCCGGTCCATCAGGGCGGTCAGGACGGTCGCGCCCAGGTCGGCGGGATGCACCCCCGACAGGCCGCCGCCACGTCGGCCGACCGGGGTGCGCAGCGCATCGACGATGTAGGCCTCTTGCATGGTGGAACTCCTTTTCCAGGTCCGGTTCGATAGCTAGCCAGCCACGCCCAGCCCGGCCCCGATGAGCCGGCGGTGCTCCCCCGCCGTCCCGTAGGCGGCGGCCAGGCACCACACCCGCTTCAGCCACAGGTGCAGGTGGTAGTCGTCGGTATAGCCCATGGCGCCGTGGCACTGGAGGGCCTTGCGGGCGGCCAGGGTGGCGGCGTCGGAGGCCATGGCCTTGGCCAGAGAGACCGACCGGGCGATCTGCTCGGCGGAATGCTCGTCGGGGTGGGCCAGCTGGTAGGCCGCGGCCCAGACCGGTGGGGCTGCGAACTCGACGCGCATGGTGGCGTCGGCCAGGTGGTGCTTCACCGCCTGGAAGCTGCCCACCGGCACCCCGAACTGCCTGCGGTCCTTCACGTAGGCGACGGTGATGTCCACCAGGGCCCGGCCCACGCCGATCAGCACCGCGGCGGTGCCGAGCGCCCCGGCGTGGGCGGCCGCCAGGGCCGCGGGCCCGCCCACATCGAGAGGCACTCCCGGCCCGGTGGGCGTCACCCGCCCCAGGTCCCGGGTGCGGTCCACGGACTGCTCGGCCGTCACCTCGACCTGGTCACGCCGGTACAGCCGTTGACCCCCGTCGCCACCGATGACGAACCAGTCGGCCCGGCCGGCCGCAGGCGCCGCCGCCCCGGCCCGCCCGGCGATGGTGACCACCGTGTCACCGGCGAGCAGGGAGCCGAGGACCCCGGCCGGGTCGCCGGCGGCGTGCAGCACGGGGGCGGCCACCGCCGCGGTCTCGACCAGGGGCAGAGGCAGGGCGACCCGACCGGTCTCGCAGAGGACCAGGGCGAGCGTCACCCAGTCGAAGCCGGTCCCTCCCGCAGCCTCCGGGATCAGCAGTCCCTGCACGCCCATCCCGGCCAGCTCCCGCCACACCGACCAGGTCCCCTCCGAGGTGGGGTCCGCCCACGCCGCCTGCAGGTAGGCCAGGCCGGCCCGCTTCTCCAGGAGCCCGGCCACGGCGTCGCGCACCGCTATCTGGTCCTCATCGAATCCGAAGTACACGGCCCCTCAACTCCTGGGCAGGCCGAGCACCCGCTCGGCGGCGATGTTGCGCTGGATCTCGTTGGTCCCGGCGTAGATGGGACCCGACAGGGAGAACTCGAACCCTCTCATCCAGCTGTCGTCGGTCTCGGCGTCGGGGCCCTGCAGCGCCAGGGCCGTCTCGTGGAGGCGGATGTCCATCTCGGACCACCAGATCTTGTTGAGGCTGGACTCCGCCCCGGGGCGGCCACCGCCGACCAGGCCGGTCACCACCTGCAGGGTGAACAGCCGGTAGGCCTCGGCGTCCATCCAGCCCTGCACGACCTGATCGGCCAGGACCGGGTCGGCCGGGCTGCGCCGGTACAGGTCGATGAGGCGGGTCACCACGGCCGTGAAGCGGCCCGGGGAGCGCAGCGTCAGGCCCCGCTCGGACCCGGTGGTGGCCATGGCCACCGACCATCCCTGGCCGACCCCGCCGAGCACGTCGTCGTCGGTGACCTCCACCCCGTCGAGGAACACCTCGGCGAACCCCTCGTCGCCGTCCAGCCGCCCGAATCCCCGCACCGTCACGCCGGGGGCGTCGAGGGGGACGAGGAAGTAGGTGAGGCCGCGGTGGCGGGTGGAGTCCGGGTCGGTGCGGAACAGCCCGAACATGTGGGTGCAGAACGCCCCCCGGGTGGTCCAGATCTTCTGCCCGGTGAGGGCCCAGCCCCGCTCGGTGCGCTCGGCCCGGCTCGAGATCCCGGCCAGATCGCTGCCGGCCCCCGGCTCGGACCATCCCTGGCACCACAGGTCCCGGGCGGCAGCCATGCGGGGCAGGATCCGCTGCTGCTGGTCGGGGGTGCCGAACTCGAAGACGGTGGGCGCCAGGAGGAAGATCCCGTTCTGGGTCACCCGCTGCGGGGCGCCGGCCCGGTAGTACTCCTCCTCGAAGATCAGCCACTGCCACAGGCTGGCCCCCCGCCCACCGAACTCCTCCGGCCACGACACGACCGACCAGCGGTTCTCGAAGAGCAACCTCTCCCACTCCAGGTGCCGGGCGAAGCCCTCCCGGGTGTCACCCGACGGTAGGGCGGGATGGGGGACGTTGGCTTCGAGCCAGGCCCGGGCCTCGGCCCGGAACGCCTCGTCCTCGGCTGACCAGGTGAGCTCCATCGCTACTCCCCTTCCTGGGGTTCCGGGGTCCGGGTGGTGGCCTGCCCGACCGCCAGGAGCCAGGCCGGGGTCTCGCCCCCACCGTCGACGACCACCTCCGCTCCGGTCAGGTAGCGCAGGTCGGGTGAGGCGACCATGAGGCAGGCGGCGGCCACGTCGGCGCCGGTGGCCAGGCGTCCCATGGGGACGGTGGCCTCCACGGCCGCCACGTCGGATCCGTAGGTCTCCTGCACCAGCTCGGTGCGCAGCAGCCCCGGGCTCACCTGGTTGACCCGCACCTTGGGGGCCCACTCGAGGGCCAGCGCCCTGGTGAGGCCGATGAGGCCGGCCTTGGCCGCCACGTAGGGGGCGACGTGGGCGGACGGCCGGACGGCGACGGTGCTGCCGATGTTGACGATCACCCCACCGTCAGGTTGCCGCTGCATGACGGCGTTGGCCTGCTGGGCCACGTAGAACGGGGCCAGCAGATTGAGGGCCACCACCCGCTCGAACAGGCGGGGGCTCATGGTGGAGGCATCGGCGTAGGGTGTGCCCCCGGCGTTGTTGACCACCACGTCGAGCGCGCCGTGCCGCTCGACGACCGCCTCGACCAGCTCGGACACCTGATCGGGCTCCCGCACGTCGCATTTGAGGAAGTCGGCGAAGTCCCCGGCTGTCCCGCCATCGGGGGCGGTCCGGCCGCAGGCGACCACCCGGTCACCACCGGCGGTGAAGGCCCGGGCCAGTTCCCGGCCCAGGCCCCGGGCTCCACCGGTCACCAGCACGACCCGGCCGGAGTCGGTCATCGCAGCCACCTGGAGAGCGAGTGAACGGTGCAGGCCGCTCCTCCGGTCGCGCCGTCGACCTCGATGCGGATCTCCACCGTCGTCTGCACGGCGTCGCCCACCGGAACCGCGGTGAGGAGGGTCGCCGTGGCGCGGACCCGGTCACCCCGGCGGGCCGGGGGGCCGAAGCGCACGCAGTCGGCGCCGTAGTTGACCCCGCTGGAGGCCGCCGGGACCTGAAGCAGATCCGGGAGGAATCGGTTGGTGAGCGACAGCAGCATCATCGGCGGGACCTCGCCGCCCGGTCCCGGTTGCGACCAGGTGGCCAGGTGGAACCCGGTCACCGCGTCAGGCTCCACCTCCACCCACCCGGTCGAGCCCAGCTCGAGCGGGGCCGCGGCGAGGAGTTGGTCCAGATCATGGAAAAGGGTCGGCCCGGTGCCGCTCACGCTGCCTGCCACCTCACGGGTGCTGGCTGCTGACGCTGATGACCTCACCGGTGAGGTATCCGGAGTACCCGCTGGCCAGGAACACGATCACGTTGGCCACCTCCCACGGCTCCGCGGCCCGGCCGAACGCCTCGCGGCTGGTGAGATCCTCGAGCAGTTCCTCGGTCGTCACCTTGGCCAGGAACGGGTGCATGGCCAGGCTCGGGGCGACCGCGTTGACCCGCACGCCGAACGCCGCGGCCTCCATGGCGGCGCACCGGGTCAGGGCCATCACCCCGGCCTTGGCTGCGGCGTAGTGGCTCTGGCCGGGCTGCGCCCGCCAGCCGAGCACCGACGCGTTGTTGACGATGACGCCGCCGCTGTCGGAGCGCCCGTGGCGGTCCCTCATGTGACGCAGGGCCGCCCGGGTGCAGCGGAAGGTGCCGTTCAAGGTGACGTCGAGCACCCGGCTCCACTGGTCGTCGGTCATGTCGACGAGGTCGGCGGTGCCGCCCAGGCCGGCATTGTTGACCAGCACGTCGACCCGGCCGTGCTCGCCGACGGCCAGGTCGAACAGGGCCACGACGTCCTCCTCCGAGGTCACGTCGCAGCGTCGCGCCACCGGCCGGCGACCGGTGAGCTCCTCCAGCCGGTCGGCTGCCTCCGAGAGCCGGCGGTCGTGGATGTCGCTGATGACGACCGTGGCCCCCTCCTCGGCGCAGCGCTGAGCGGTGGAGAAGCCGATGCCGGTGCCCGCGGCGGCGGTCACCAGGACCACCTTGCCGGCCAGCAGGCCGTGCCCGGACACCGGGACGGCCGGCACCCCGGCCGGCACCGGGACGGCCGTCACGCCGGGCTCCCGGCGGCCGGGGCGGGGCCGGCCCCGTACACCGGGGCCGGGTCCGGGGCCGCGGCCAGCAGGTCCCGCACCGCCGGCCCGACCAGGGCCGGGTCCCAGCGCCCGCCGCGGTCCACGCTCGGGCCGTGCTGCCAGCCGTCGGCCACGCCGATCATGCCGCCCTCCACCTCGAATACCCGGCCGGTGACCCCGGCCGACTCGGGGGATCCGAGCCACACGACCAGCGGGGCCACGTTCTCCGGGGCCATGGCGTCGAAGGCCCCGTCCTCGGGGGCTTTCATGGTGGCCGCGAAGACCTCCTCGGTCATGCGGGTCCGGGCCGCGGGGGCGATGGCGTTGGCGGTCACGCCGTAGCGGCCCAGCTCGGCCGCCTGGACGAGGGTCATCGACAGGATCCCCCCCTTGGCCGCGGAGTAGGCGGCCTGGCCCACGCTGCCGAGCAGCCCGGCCCCCGATGAGGTGTTGATGATGCGGGCGTCGTTGCTCTCACCGGCCTTGGCCCGGTCCCGCCAGTACGCGGAGGCCCAACGGGCCACGCAGAAGTGGCCCTTCAGGTGCACCCTGACGACGGCGTCCCACTCGTCCTCGGCCACGTTGGCGAACATCCGGTCCCTGACGAAACCGGCGTTGTTGACCACCACGTCGAGGCGCCCGAAGGAGTCGAGGGCCGTCTGGATGATCTGGCGGGACCCCTCCCAGTCGGCCACGTCGTGGCCGTCCACCACGGCCCGGCCGCCCATCGCCCGGATCTCGTCGACCACCTCCTGGGCCGGGCCGTCGCTGCGGCCCTGCCCGTCGAGGGTGGCGCCCAGGTCGTTGACGACCACGTCGGCCCCCTGGCGGGCGAATTCGACGGCGTGGGCCCGACCGATGCCACGCCCGGCTCCGGTGACCACCACCACCCTGCCTTCGCAGATCATCGGGACGCTCCCTCTCCGGCGCCCGGACCCCTACGGTGGATCATCTGTCCTCCTCCAGCGCCTGCCGGCGCAGCACGTGTTTCATGACCTTGCCCCCGGCGTTGACCGGCAGCGCGTCGACCACCTTCACCCGGCGGGGGACTTTGTAGTTGGCCAGCCGGGCCCGGGCGAACCCGATCAGGTCGGCCTGGTCGACGGTGGCGCCGCGGCGGGGGACCACGAAGGCCATCCCCACCTCACCGAGACGCTCGTCGGGAACGCCCACCACCGCAACCTGGGCCACTCCCCCGGCCTCCATCAGGGCCGCCTCGATCTCCGCCGGGTAGGCGTTGAAGCCGCCGACGATGAACATGTCCTTTATCCGGTCGGTGATCCGCAGGCCGCCGTCCTCGTCGAGGATGCCGACGTCGCCGGTGTGCAGCCAGCCGTCGGCGTCGATGGTCTCGGCCGTGGCTGCGGGATCCTCGAAGTACCCGTCCATGACCGGGTAGCCCCGCACCACGATCTCCCCCGGGGTGCCCGCCGGGGTGGGCCGGCCCTCGGCGTCCACGGTGGCCACCTCCACTCCGGGTATGGCCCGCCCGGAAGTGGTCGATACCACCTCCGGTGGGTCCCCGACGCGGCACATGGTGACGAGCCCGATGGTCTCGGTGAGCCCGTAGGCGGTCAGCACCACCTCGAAGCCCAGCTCATCGCTCATCCGGCGCAGCAACTCGACCGGCACGGCGGCGGCCCCGGTGACGGCCAGTCGCAGCGAGCGCAGCCGTTCCCGGCGTTCGGGGGGCAGCTGCAGCAGGGAGTGGTAGATGGTGGGCGGCCCGGGGAAGACGGTGATGGCCTCGGCTGCGATCACGTCGGCCGCGGACTCGGGGTCGAACACGGCGACCGGATGGAGCGTGGCGCCGACGGTCATGGCCGCCACCACGCCGGCCTTGGATCCGAAGGTGTGGAACAGCGGGTTGACCAGGAGGTACCGGTCGCCGGGGCGGATCCCCAGGTTCTCGGCGTAGAACCGGAACGACCGCAGCGTGGTCCCGTGGCGGGACCTGACCCCTTTCGGGTGCCCCGTGGTTCCGGAGGTGAACATCAGGTCCAGCCAGTCGTCGGGGCGGACCGCGGCGGCCCGGCGCTCGGCTTCCGCGGCCCAGGCGGGATCCGAGCCGCCGGCTGCGAAATCGGCCAGTGGGCCGTCGTCGAGCAGGACCGTCCGCTCCAGGTCGGGGACGTCCTCGCCCTCGAGGAGCTGCGGGTAGCTGCGCCCGAGGAACTCCCCGACGGTGAAGAGCAGGCGGGCCCGGCTGCGGCGCAGCACGTAGGCCGCCTCCGGGCCCTGGAAGCGGGTGTTCAGCGGGACCAGAACCGCCCCGGTGGCGGCGACGGCCAGCTGGGCCACGATCCAGTTGGCCGAGTTGGGGGCCCAGATGGCCACCGTGTCGCCGGGGTCGATGCCCGCTGCGGCCAGCGCCGCCGCCAGCCCGAACGCGTCGTCGCGCAGGTCGGCCCAGGTGACCCGGCGGCTGCCGTCGACCACCGCCTCCGCCGTCGGGTACCTGCGGGCCAGGGCGTCGAGCAGGGCCGGGAGGGTGGCGGCTTCGGCCATGGCCCCGGGCGGGCGGGGTGCGGTCGAGTCGTTCGCTTGGGCCACTTCTGCGGGAAGGTCCTCTCGGGGGGGTTTGTCTGCCGGAATCGGTCGCGACAAGAATGCGCTTCTAGCCGGACAGAGACACTATCCGACCGATTGGAGGGGATCCCGCCTGATGAGCAACGCCATACCGACCAGCGGAATGTACCGATCCGCTTACGGCGGCGACCTGCTGGTGCGCGGCCTGGCCCGCAACCCGGACCGGCCGGCGGTCTACCTGGGAGACAAGGTCCTCACCTCGGCGCAAATGGCCGCTGAGATAAGCCGATACATCCAGGCGTACGAATCTTTCGGCCTGAGCCGGGGTAGCCGGGTGGCCACCCTGGCCGCCAACCGGCCGGAGGTTCTCTTCAACATGGGGGCCGGGATGGTGGCCGGCACCCGCGGCACCTCTCTGCACCCGATGGGCTCCCTGGAGGACCACGCCTACATCCTCGAAGACGCCGAGATCGAAACGCTGTTCTATGATCCGGGCGCGTACGAGGACAGGGCCATGGCCCTGAAGGACCGGGTCCCCGGGCTGAAGAACGTCATCGCCCTGGCACCGACCGACGCCGCCCCGGACCTGCCCACTGCGGCATCCAGGTTCGGGTCGCGCACCTTGAAGGCCCACGCCCCCGAGGACCCCGACACCCCCTACTCGGTGGCCTACACCGGTGGGACCACCGGCCAGCCCAAGGGGGTGGTGGGGACGTGCCGGAGCATGTCCACCATGACCACCATCCAGATGGCCGAGTGGCAGTGGCCGGCCGACATGCGCTTCTTGTGCTGCACCCCGCTGAGCCATGCCGGGGCCGCCTTCTTCGTGCCCACGCTGCTGCGGGGAGGGTCCCTCTACGTGCTCCCCTACTTCGACCCGGAGCGGGTGATCGACACCATCGTCGAGCACCGCATCACGGCCACCATGCTGGTGCCCACCATGATCTACGTCCTGCTGGACCACCCGAAGCTGGCCTCGGCGGACCTCTCCAGCCTCGAGACCCTCTACTACGGGGCGGCCGCCATGTCTCCGTCGCGTCTGGCCGAGGGGATCGAGAGGCTGGGCGAGGTCTTCTTCCAGTTCTACGGGCAGGCCGAGTGCCCCATGACCATCACCGTCCTCCGCAAGGAGGAGCACCTGGTCGACCGGCCGGACCGCTTGGCCACCTGCGGCCGCCCGGTGCCCTGGCTGGACGTGGCCCTGCTCGACGACGAGGGTCAGGAGGTGCCCCACGGCGAGGCCGGCGAGATCTGCGTGCGGGGGCCGCTGGTCATGAAGGAGTACCTCAACAAGCCCGAGCAGACGGCGGAGGCGTTCAAGTACGGCTGGCTGCACACAGGTGACGTGGCCCGGGCCGACGACGAGGGCTTCTTCACCATCGTCGACCGCAAGAAGGACATGATCGTGACCGGCGGGTTCAACGTGTTCCCGCGGGAGATAGAAGACGTCATCTCCTCCCACCCGGCCGTCTCCGCGGCGGCGGTCATCGGCATCCCCGACGACAAGTGGGGCGAGGCGGTGAAGGCGGTGGTGGTGCGCCGCCCTGACGCGCCGGCGGATGCCGGTCCGGCCCTCGAGCAGGAGCTGATCGCGCTGGTCAAGGACCGCAAGGGGTCGGTATCAGCGCCCAAGTCGGTGGACTTCGTGGATCAGATCCCCCTCAGCGCCCTCGGCAAGCCCGACAAGAAGGCCCTGCGGTCCCGCTACTGGGAGGGCGTCGGGCGCATGGTCAACTAGCGGCAACCGCAGCCGGTGGGGCCGGGGAGGCCCGGCCCCACCGGCTGCGTGACGATCAGGCCGGGACCTGGGCCCGGGCCAGTTCGGCGGCGATCTGGATGATCTGGTCCTCCTGCCCGCCGACCAGGCGCTGGCGACCGCACTCGAGGAGGATCTCCGCTCCCGAGACGCCGTAGCGCTCGGCCGCCCGGTAGGCGTGCTTCAAGAAGCTGGAGTACACCCCGGCATAGCCCATGATCAGCGCCAGGCGGTCCAGCACGCACTCGTCGTCCATGACCGGGCGGACCACGTCCTCAGCGGCGTCGATGATCTTGAGCACGTCGATGCCGGTGCGGATCCCCAGCCGCTCGAACACGGCGGCCATGGCCTCGACGGAGGTGTTGCCCGCCCCGGCCCCGAAGCGCCGGGTGGACCCGTCGACCTGGACGGCCCCGGCCCGCACCGCCAGGACGGTGTTGGCCACCGACACCGAGAGGTTCTCGTGGCCGTGGAATCCCACCTGGGCGTCCGAGCCGATCTCGGCGACGACGGCCGCCACCCGGTCGGAGGCTTCCTCCATGACCATGGCACCGGCGGAGTCGACCACGTACACGCACTGGCATCCGGAGTCGACCATGATGCGGGCCTGGCCGGCCAGAGCCTCGGGCGGCGAGCTGTGGGCCATCATGAGAAAACCCACGGTCTCCAGACCGACCTCGCGGGCCAGGCGGAAGTGCTGCTCGGATACGTCAGCCTCGGTGCAGTGGGTGGCGATGCGGATGACCTCCACGCCCAGCTCCGCCACGGCGGTGATGTCGTCCTTGGTGCCGACGCCGGGCAGCATGAGACAGGCGACGCGGGCCCGCCGGGCGGTGTCGACGGCGGCCCTTATCAGCTGTCGCTCGGGGGTCCTGGAGAAGCCGTAGTTGAAAGAGCTGCCCCCGAGACCGTCGCCGTGGGCCACCTCGATCAGCGGGATCCCGGCGTCGTCGAGAGCGGCGACGATGGACCGCACGTCCGACTCGGTGAACTGATGGCGCTTGGCGTGCGAGCCGTCGCGCAGGGACGTGTCGGTGACCCGGACATCCAGATCGGAAGAGAACGGCATTACTCGGCGCCTCCTGAGGTAGCGATGTGGCGGGCCAGCTCGTCGCCCACCCGGGCGGCGGCGGCGGTCATGATGTCCAGGTTGCCGGCGTAGGGCGGGAGGAAGTCCCCCGCTCCCTCCACCTCCACGAACACCGCCACCCGGCCCACGGTCGCGCCCTGGCCGTCGGGGACCTCGTCGAACTGGGGGTCGGCACGCAGCCGGTAGCCGGGCACGTAGCTCTGCACCGACTCCACCATCTGGCGGATGGACCGGTCGATCTTGTCGTGGTCCGCGTCGGGGGGCAGCGAGCAGAAGATGGTGTCGCGCATGATGATGGGCGGGTCGGCGGGGTTCAAGATGATGATGGCCTTGCCCCGGGTCGCCCCCCCCAGGACCTCGACCGCCTTGGAGGTGGTCCGGGTGAACTCGTCGATGTTCTGCCGGGTGCCCGGGCCGGCGGACACCGAGGAGACGGTGGCGACTATCTCGGCGTAGTCCACCTCCACCACGCGCGACACGGCGTAGACCATGGGGATGGTGGCCTGGCCGCCGCAGGTCACCATGTTGATGTTCGGCTGGTTGACGTGCTCCACCAGGTTGACCGGCGGGATGACGAACGGCCCTATGGCCGCCGGCGTCAGGTCCACCGCCTTCATGCCGGCATCGTGGTAGCGGGGGTAGTTCTCCCGGTGCACGTAGGCCGACGTGGCCTCGAACACGATGGCCGGTGGCTCCGGCCGGGACATCAGCCAGTCCACCCCCCCGGGCGATGCCTCCACCCCGAGATCCCGGGCCAGGGCCAGCCCCCTCGAGGAGGGGTCCACCCCGACCATGTAGCGGGGCTCGATCCACTCCGAGCGTAGAAGCTTGTACAGAAGATCGGTTCCGATGTTGCCCGATCCCACGATCGCGGCCGTCACCTTCGACATCCGGGCTCTCCTTCC
>JAKAXN010000611.1 GCA_021816565.1 Actinomycetes bacterium | reverse complement strand
GACGCTCACCCCGAGCGCGGCGATGTCCTGGAGGGCCGCCCGGGCATTGTCGTAGTCCTCCATGAGCGCCGACTCCGTCAGCTCCAGCACCAGGCAGGAGGGCGGGACTTTGAAGCGCTCCAGCATCCCGCCCACCTCCTCGGCCAGGGTCGGGTCCGACAGCTGGAGCGCCGACAGGTTGACCGACACGGTCAGGCCGTTGCCGGTGATGCCGAGCGCCTCGGCCTCGGCCAGGGTGGCCTGCAGGATGCGCGAGCCGAGGGGGAGTATCAGCCCGGTCTCCTCGGCCAGGGGTATGAAGTCACCCGGCCCCACCAGCTGGCCGCTCGGGTGGTTCCACCGGGCCAGGGCCTCCACACCGCTCCAGCGACCGCTCACCAGGTCGGCGATGGGCTGGTAGTGGACCACGAACTCCGAGCGCTCGATGGCCCGGCGCAGGCTGGTCTCGGCCCTCAGCCGCTCCACCGCCCGGTCCCGCAGCCTCTCGTCGAACCACACGTGGCGGGCCCGGCCCCGGTCCTTGGCCTCGTACATGGCGGCGTCGGCGTCGCGGATCATGGCGTAGGCGTCGTCGCCGCTCGAGGAGATACCGATGGACACGGTGAGGAAGAACTCCCCGCCGTCGAGCTCGAACGGCTCGGCGAACGCCTGCTCCACCCGCTCGGCGGTGGCCAGCACCCGGGCCGGGCTGGCGTTTACCAGCATCACGGTGAACTCGTCCCCCCCGAAGCGGGCGACCATGTTGCGGCCGCTCACCACCGCCCGCAGCCGGTTGGCCGCCTCCACCAGGATCCGGTCACCCGACGGGTGCCCGAGGCTGTCGTTGATCCACTTGAAGCGGTCCAGGTCCAAGAACATGACCGTGATCTCATCGCGCTTGGACGCCAGCTTCAGGGCCACCTCCTGCAGGAACCGGGCCCGGTTGGGCAGCTGGGTCAGCGGGTCGACCTGGGCGGCCAGGGTGAGGGCCTTCTCGTTGAGGTGGCGCTCGATGGCCAGAGCCGCCAGGTTGCCCGCCGCCGCCACCACGGCCCGCTCACGGCTGTCGGGGTGGTGCAGCTCCCGGCGGTAGAGGGCCAGGGTGCCGACCACCGCGCCGGCGGAGTTCTTGAGCGGTTGCGACCACACCGACGCCAGGCTGAAGCGCTCGGCCACCGCGGTGAAGGCCTCCATCAGGGGGCTGGTGGTGATGTCCTCCACCACCACCGTCTCGCCCACGGCGGCGGCCTGGCCGCAGGCGCCGAGCCCCCGGGCCACGGGTAGCCCGTCGATCTCCCTGGTGAATTCGGCCGGCAGCGACGGGGCCGCGGCGTGACGCAGGTTGCGGTCCTCCTCGTCTACCAGCAGCACCGAGCACAGCGCCCCCGGGTAGCGTCTCTCGACGTCGGAGCAGATCCCCGTCAGGATCCTCTCCAGGGGTTCCCCCCGGGCGATGCGCTCCAGGGTCCGGTGGTGGTCGGCCAGCTCGTCGGCGGCCCGCTGGCGGCCCTCCTCGTTTCGCTTGCGATCGGTGATGTCCTGGCAGAAGCCGCCCAGGCGGATCGCCCGCCCGTCGCGCTGCTCGGTGACGTAGCCCCGGCAGTGCAGCCACCTGACGTCCCCGGTCGGGGCCACGATGCGGTACTCGTGCTCGAAAGGCTCCAGCGTCTCGAGGGCCCCCCGTATCTGCTCGCTCACCCTGACCCGGTCGTCGGGGTGGATCAGGAGCATCATGTCCCCGTCGTTGACCGGGCCGTCGCCTCCCGCCAGGCCGTAGATGCGGCGCATCTCGGCGGACCACAGCAGCTCGTCGGTGCCGGGCTCCCAGCTCCAGGACCCGATGTGGGCGATGTGCTGGGCCTCGGCCAGGCGGGCCTCGCTCTGGCGCACGGCCTCGTCGGCCAGGCGCCGGTCGGTGAGGTCCCGCACCACCGCCACCACCAGGCCGGACCCGGGACCGTCGATGGGCGACAGGCTGATGTCCACCGCCACGGTGGTGCCGTCGCGGCGGCGCAGGGCCAGGTCCCGGCCCGCCCCCATGGGTCGCCGGCGGGGTTCCGCGCCGTAGGCGTCGCGGTAGGACTCGTGGCGCAACTTGACGCCGGCAGGCACCAGCTGGTCCACGCTGGAGCCGAGCAGCTCGCTGCGGCTGTAGCCGGTCAGCCGCTCGGCCTCGGCGTTGGCCACCTGGATCCGGCCGGCCGGGTCCACTGCGAACACCGCGTCGGGGGCCTGCTCGATGAGGTTGCGGAAACGGCTCTCGGAGTGGGCCAGCGCCGATTCACTCCGGGTCCGCTCGATGACCCCACCCAGATGGGCGCCGATGAGGAACATGAGATCGGCCAGTTCCGGCTCCGGGGGGGCCGGCTCGTGGAGGAAGAACTCCATGACCCCCTCGATGTGGCGGGACCCGATGATGGGGTAACCGGTGGCGGCCACCAGGTCGCTCTCGGTGGCCGCCCGGCCCCGCAGCAGATCGCTGTGCTCACCGATGCACTCGAGCCACACCGCGTCGCCCAGGTCCACGATCAGGCCCGGGAGGGTCTGTCCCGGCTTGATTACCAGCCCCTCGGACGCCTCCACCAGCGGCCGGTGCCGTCGGGGATCGGAGTCGGCCCAGATCCCCGACGAGATCATGGCCCCGGAATCGGCGTCGCGCAGGAACACGTGGCCCAGGGGCCACCCGGTGTGCTCGCAGACCAGGCTCAGGGTCCACTCCA
>JAKAXN010000610.1 GCA_021816565.1 Actinomycetes bacterium | reverse complement strand
TGGGCGGTGGCGGCCCCGGCGTTCCCGGATGGGCTGAGGAGGCGCCCACCCGAAAACTTCTGCCACCAGTATTTACGGCGCCGCCCGAGAATTCGATGAGAGGTCGCTGAGAAGAACCGGAAAAAAACCAGGGGGCCGGGCCGTCCGGCCCGGCCCCCTGGCTTCCGGCGGGTGTCAGCCGAGCAGTTCCCGGATGACCATGCCGGTGCGGGGCTTGGGCCAGAAGAACGTGGTCTTCGGCGGCATCCGCACCCCACCCCGGCTAATGGCGGCTATCTGCTCGACCGTGGCCGGGCGCAGGAGCACCGCGGCCGAGGCGGTGCCGGCGGCCACCGCGGCGGCGCAGTTGTCCCAGCCGTGCTGGTAGACGACCTGGTGATCGGGCAGTTCGGCCCGGGCCACGTCCAGGCGGCTGCTGTCGAGGTCGTGGGTGGCGGCCTCGGTGACCTCGGGGCGGGGGCGGGCCAGCCACACCCCGGCGTCGGTGAGCACGGCCAGGGCCCCGGCGTCGTCCATACGCTCCAGGATGGTCCGGTCCACCGGTCCGGTGGGGGTGACGTCGAACCACTGCCCCAGAGCCCCGGGCAGGTCGAACCCGGCGGGCAGGCCCATGAGCAGCCGGTGGATGGCCTGTACCGTCAGCTGCTCGTCGCTGAGCTCCACGACCAGCGCCATCACCGCGTCGTCGTCGGTGCCGGCCTGCCCGGCGGCGGTCCGCTCGGCCCGGTAGTTGAGGGCCGTCTCGAAGCGGTGGTGGCCGTCGGCGATCAGGACCGGCTGGCTCTCCACCGCGGCCCGGATGGCGGCGATCTGGTCGGGATCGTCGATGGGCCACAGCTCGTGGACGATCCCGTCCTCGTCGGTCACCCGCTCGACCGGGTGGGCGGGGGCGGCGATGTGGGCGCTCAGCCCGGTGCCCGGTGACAGTCCCCAGATGGGCGAAAGGTTGGCCCTGGTGGCCCGGATCAGGTCCAGCCGGTCGGTCTTGGCCTTGGGGGTGGTCTCCTCGTGGGGGAGGATGCCCCGCCCCGGGGGCTCCAGGCCGAGGGCCCCGATCACGCCCAGGGTCGACGCCGGGCGCCCGGCCGGGTCGGGGTACGACATCCGGTATCCGTAGAAGCCGGGCCGGCTGTCGCGGTGCAGGATGCCACCGTCGCGCCAGGCGTCGAGCACCTGCCGGGCCCGCTCGTAGCGGTCCCCGGCCCCGGGCTCGCCCTCGTCGTGGGGCAGCTCCAGGCGGACGACGTTGGACGGGCTGCGGGCCTCCAGGGCCTGGCGCTGCGAGTCGGAGATGACGTCGTAGGGCGGGCACACCACGTCGTCGAGGGAACGGATGTGGGACGGGGAGTAGCGCAGTCCGGGGAACGGGTCGAATCGGGGCACAGGTCACTGCGTAGCAGAAAGCACCGCCGGCGATGAAGACTGGTCGCCATGCTGTGGGTGTTCGACCTCGACGGAGTGGTGTGGCTGGCCGGCCGGCCCATCCCCGGCGCCGCCGACGCGGTGGGCCGGTTGCGCCGCCGCGGCGCCCGGGTGGCGTTCGTGACCAACAACTCCGGCCCGACCGTGGCCGAGTACGTGCAGCGCCTGGCCGCCGCCGGCCTCGAGGTGGAAGCCGGGGAGCTGGCCACCTCGTCGCAGGCGGCGGCCTCGCTGGTCGATCCCGGCAGCCGGGTGGCCTACATCGGCGGCGACGGGGTGGGGGAGGCCCTGGCCGCCCGGGGCGCCCGGATCGTGGGGCTCGGGGATTCCCCGGATGCGGTGGTGGTGGGCCGGAGCCTGCGCCTGGACTTCGCCGAGCTGGCGGACGCGGCGCGCGCCATCCGGGCCGGTGCCCGCTTCATCGCCACCAACACCGACTCCACCTTCCCCACGCCCTCCGGCCCCGAGCCCGGAGCGGGGGCGCTGGTCGCCTACCTGCAGGTGGGCTCCGGCTGCCACCCGGAGGTGGCCGGAAAGCCGGAGAAGGCCATGGCCGAGCTGGTCCGGGCCCGCTACGGCCAGCCGGCCATGGTGGTCGGTGACCGGCCCGAGACCGACGGCGCCTTCGCCCGCCGGGTGGGCGCCCCCTTCGCCCTGGTGCTCACCGGGGTGACCCACCGCTCCGACCTGCCGGTGGAGCCGACCCCTGACGTCATCGGCGACGACCTGGCGGCGGTGGTGGACGATCGACTGGCCCAGGGAAGGGACTAGTCACCGCAGGTTATGATGAGGCATGGCACGCGATGACAGGTTGAAGAAGGTCCAGGGTGTCGGCGCCGACTTCCTGGAGACGGCCCGGGCCCGCGCCGAGGAGTTCCTGCGCGAGCTGTCCCGTGCCGGGGGCGACACCCAGGAGCGGGCCCAGGGTGCCCTGGATGACCTCATGGAGGGCGGGCGCAAGGGTACCGAGCAGCTGGTGACGCTGATCCGCCGGGAGATCACCACCCAGCTGTCGTCGCTCGGGCTGGCCACCAAGGATGATCTGGCCGCCCTGGAGCGCAAGCTCTCCGCCGGCCGGGCCTCCAGCGCGACGGCCAAGACCGCGGCTCCCCGTAGCAGCACCACCGCCCGCAAGACCGCCGCCCGCAAGACCGCCGAGGCCACTGGGTCCGGCGCGGCCAAGGCCACGGCGGCCAAGGCGACGTCGGCCAAGAGCGCCGCCCGCAAGTCCACCGCGGCCAAGAAGGCCGCCGAGTAGCAGCCGGAGGCCCGGCCCGTCCCG
>JAKAXN010000609.1 GCA_021816565.1 Actinomycetes bacterium | reverse complement strand
GCCGCAGCCCTAGGAAGCGGGGATGGCGCAACCGGCCGTCCCGGGTCCACTCGGTGAACTCGACCTCCGCCACCAGCTCGGGCCGCACCCAGTGCGCGTCGCGCATGCGGGGCGCGTCGGCGAACGGCGCGGCCACGGTGGCCAGGTCCGTCAGCTGGCGATGCAGTCGCCGCAGCGTCGCTTCGTCGAATCCGGTGCCCACCTTTCCCGCGTACACCAACCGGTCCCCGTGGTGATACCCGACCAGCAGGGCGCCGAAGCCGGTCCGGGTACCGGACGGGTCGGTCCAGCCGCCCACCACCAGCTCCTGACGGGCCGAGCACTTGAGTTTCCTCCAGTCACCGGAGCGCCCGGACCGGTAGGGGCTCGACCGCCGCTTGGCTACCAGGCCTTCCCAGCCGGAGCGGCAGGCGAGCTCGAGCAGCCGGGCCGGATCCCCGGTCAGCTGCTCCGAGACCCGCACCCGGCCGTCGCCCCCGCCGATCGCGGCGCGCAGCAGCTCCGTCCGCTCGTCGAGCGGTACCGCCGTGGTGTCGCGCCCGAGCAGCGAGATCAGGTCGAACGCCACGTACACCGCCTGACCGCCTCCTGCCGGGCCGCCCTGGAGGAGCTGGAAGCTGGTCCGCTCCCCGGCGAAGGCCACGATCTCCCCGTCGAGCACGAACTCCGGCACCGGTATCCGGGCCAGTGCGGCCAGCAGGTCGGGGAAGCGGGAACCGAACGACAGGTGGTTGCGCGACCAGAGCTCCACCCGATCCCCCTGGCGCACGGCGATGCCTCGAAGGCCGTCAAGTTTCCGCTCGTACACCCACTCGCCCCGGTGCAGGACCGACTCCTCGTCGGGCATCTTCAGGAGGGTGGCGAGCATCGGTGGTCGCCAGCCGGTCGCGCCGCTCGCCGACGGCACCGACGTCAGCGCTCCGTGACTATCCGCTGGGTCAGGCGGATCTGGCGGCCCTGACCGACCAGGGTGTCGTGGTAGCGGGCCATCATCCAGATGGCCCAACCGCTCTCGCCCCGGCCGCCCACCATCACGTCCGATACGGCGTGGGTGGTGCCCGGCTGCGAGCCGTTGGAGACGACCACGTTGGTGACGTGGTGGAACATGGTGCCGGGGATCGTGGCCAGCCAGCCACTGATGGCCCGGCGCCCGGTCAGGTCCTGGTCCAGGATCCGGAACCGGCCGTCCTCGGTGAACAGCTCGGCGACCGCGTCGAAGTCACGGTCGTCGACGAGCTGGGCCCACCGGGCGATCAGCCAGCGCACCGACAGTTCGGTTTCGACGGTCACTTCCTTGGGTGTGGTCATCGGGGCCGACTGTACGCGCCGCCCCGGAGGTCAGGCGCGGCCCCCGAGGCGGCGGTCGGCGATCAGGTCCAGCACCAGGCCGGTCCATCCGGTCTGGTGCGATGCCCCCAGCCCGGCTCCGGTCTCGCCGTGGAAGTACTCGTGGAAGAACAGCTGGTCGTTCCAGTCCGGGTCGCTCTGCATCTTGCTGTACCCGCCGAATACCGGCCTGGTGCCGTCGGGAGTGGTGAGGAACAGGGAGACCAGGCGGCGGGCCAGGTCGTCGGCCACCGCCCCGAGTCCCACGCGGGTCCCCGATCCCACCGGGTGCTCGACGGCGAGGTCGTCGCCGAAATAGGAGTGGTAGCGGTCCAGAGATTCGATCAGCAGGTAGTTGAGCGGGAACCACACCGGGCCCCGCCAGTTGGAGTTGCCCCCGAAGAGGAAGTTGGTCGACTCGGCCGGCTCGTAGTCGATGCTGGCCTCGACCCCGCCCAGGTTCATGGAGAAGGGGTGGGCGCCGTAACGCTTCGACACCGAGCGCAGACCGTGGGGAGACAGCATCTCGTCGGGGTCCAGGCAGTAGGCCAGGATCCGCTCGAGGCGGTCCCGGTCGGCCACCGACAGCAGCAGGCGGTCGCCCCGGCCCGGGGTCGTCATGTGCGTGATGTGCTCGGCGAACTCGGGCTTGTTCTCCACGAACCATTCCAGCCGGCGACGGAACGACGGCAGGCGGTCCAGGACTGCGGGATCGAGGACCGTCACAGCGAAGAGGGCCACGATGCCGACCATCGACCTGACCCGGACCGGCACCGCCCCGGCCCCGTCCATCTGCAGTACGTCGTAGAAGAACCCGTCGGTGTCGTCCCACAGGCCCTGGCTCTCCATGGCGTGGGCGATGTAGGTGAAGTGCTCGAAGAACTTCGTCGCCACGTCCTCGTACACCGGGTCCTCGGCGGCCAGTTGCAGGGCCATTTCCAGCAGGTTCAGGCAGTAGGTCGCCATCCAGGCCGTCCCGTCCGACTGCTCGAGTATCCCGGGCACCGGCAGTGGCTTGGACCGGTCGAAGAGACCGATGTTGTCGAGACCGAGGAAACCGCCCTCGAAGACGTTGTTGCCGGCGGCGTCCTTGCGGTTCACCCACCAGGTGAAGTTGAGCAGCAGCTTGTGGAAGATCCGCTCCAGGAAGGCGTGATCGGGTGCCGGGTCCTCTCCACGGGCGGCCCGGGCCGCGGCATCGATCTCGGCCACCCTCAGAGCGGCCCAGGCGTGAACCGGAGGATTGACGTCACCGAAGTTCCACTCGTAGGCCGGTAGCTGCCCGTTGGGGTGCATGTACCACTCCCGGCACAGGAGGATCAGCTGCCGCTTGGCGAACCCGGGATCCAGGTGGGCCAGGGCCACGCAGTGGAATGCCA
>JAKAXN010000100.1 GCA_021816565.1 Actinomycetes bacterium | reverse complement strand
GCAGGCCAGGCCGAAGTTGGCCCCCCAGGAGCTGGAGGCCCGAGCCCACTTGACCATCCCCTCGAGGGTGCCGGTCAGGAAGTTGTGCTGGAGGTTCTCAAGACCCATGTCGGTCTCCTATGACTGCGTCAACTGCGTCGGGGGAGGGCAAGACTGTCGTTCTAGGCGCTGCGGGCCTGGCGGGCGGCCGGCGCGGACCCGGGCCTCCCGTCGGGCGATTCGGGGGATCCCCCCTCGCTGCCGCCCAGCGGCCGCGGCGCCGGGCCGTCGATCAGCTCCACCGGCCGGGGCACCCGGCGCACGGTGGCGGTGGTGCTGCGCGACAGCTGGACCGAGGCCCGCCCACCGCGCCGCTGGCGGGGACCCCAGTCGAGGGCGCCGTTGGATACGAGGTAGGCGAAGGCGATGAACACGACCACGGCGAAGGCGGCCATCTCGGCCAGGCCGAAGGTGGACAGCTGGTGGTACATCACCGCCCAGGGATAGAGGAAGATCACCTCGATGTCGAAGATGATGAAGATCATCGCCACCAGGTAGAAGCGCACCGGGAAGCGGGCGGCCAGCCGGTAGCGGGGCGCGATGCCCGACTCGTAGGGGCCTTCCTTCGCCGCGGTGGGCCGCTTGGGTCCGAGAAGCCGCGACGCGGCTGCCGACCCGCCGGCGAACAGCACGACCAGGACGAGCAGAAGGAGAATTGGCAGATACTGCTCCACGGATCGGATGCTACCGCCAGGGGGGCCGAGGGCCGCCAGTCGGAGCCCGACGGCCGCCGGCCCGGGGGCGTAGTCCGGTAGGTCCGGTATCGTCGTCTGTCATGCGAGACCCGAAGCCGGTTGAGCCCCGCAGGTGTGACGTGCTGGTCGTCGGAGGGGGGCCGTCGGGGTCGGCGTGCGCGTACTGGCTGGCCAGCGCCGGCCACGACGTGGTGGTGGTGGAGAAGAAGAAGTACCCCCGGGAGAAGACCTGCGGGGACGGCCTGACCCCCCGGTCGGTGCGCCAGCTGGAGGACATGGGCCTGGCCGAGGAGCTGGCCGGCGCCGGACACCGCTACAGCGGCCTGCGCTCCCACGGCTTCGGCAAGACGCTCGAGCTCCAGTGGCCCGGGCACCCCACCCTCCCCGGCTACGGCTACGTGATCACCCGCAAGGACCTCGACGCCCTGGTCGCCGAGCGGGCCGCCAAGGCGGGGGCGACAGTGTGGGACGGCACCGAGGCGGTGGAGCCGCTCACCGAGGGCGGCCTGGTCCGGGGCGCGCTGGTGAAGGCCAAGGACGGCGACGGCTCCCCGGTGGAGATCCGGGCCCGCTACACGGTCGTGGCCGACGGGGCCAACTCCCGCTTCGGCCGCAGTCTGGGCACCACCCGCAACCGGGCCTACCCGCTCGGCATGGCCATCCGCGGCTACTGGACCTCCCCCCGCCACGACGAGCCCTGGATCGACAGCTGGCTCGACATCCGGGACAAGGCCGGCAACGTCCTGCCCGGCTACGGATGGATCTTCCCGGTCGGCGACGGCCGGATCAACGTGGGCGTGGGCCTGCTCTCCACCTTCAACCAGTGGAAGGCCGTCAACACCACCCACCTCCTGCAGAGCTTCGCCGAGTACGCCCCGGCCTCGTGGGACATAAGGCCCGAGACCTCCTGCGGGCCGGCCACCGGTGGACGGCTGCCCATGGGGCTGTCGGTCGGCCCCCACTCGGGACCGACCTGGCTGGTGGTGGGCGACGCCGGCGGCACCATCAACCCCTTCAACGGGGAGGGCATCGCCTACGCCTACGAGTCGGGGCGCTTCGCCGCCGACGCGGTCAACCTGGCCCTGGCCTCCGGTGACGGCATGGCCCTGGCGACCTACGAGCAGCGGCTCAACGACGAGTACTCGCTGTACTACCGGGTGGCCCGGGCGTTCGTGCGGGTGATCGGCCATCCCGAGCTCATGAAGGTGCTGGTGACCACCGGCATGCGGTCCCGCAGCCTCATGGAGTGGGTGCTGCGAATCATGGCCAACATCCTGCGCCCCGACGAGCTCGGTCCGGCCGAAGCCGCCTACCGGGCCCTGGCCCGGCTGTCGCGCCTGGTGCCCGAAGCGGCCTGACCGGCGGCCCGGTCGGGCCGGTCCCCGCCGGGCTTCAGGCGGCGGCCGCCCCGGAGGCCTCGCTGAAGGCCTCCACGGTGCGCTCGAAGTCCTCCTCGGTGTGGGCCAGGCTGGGGAACAGCACCTCGTAGGCCCCCGGGGCGATGGCCACCCCCCGGTCCAGCAGCCCGTGCATCAGACCCGGGTACAGCCCGGTGCCGGCGGAGCGGACGGCCCCGTCGTAGTCGGCCACGGGGGCGTCGGAGAAGAACACCCCGAGCAGCGGGCCGGCCACCGGCACCTGAAAGCCGGGGCCGAGCACCCCTGACAGCCCGGCCGCCAGCCGGCCCACCCGGGCCGCCAGCTCGGCGTAGGCCGCCCGGTCCATCAGCGAGAGCACGGCCAGGCCCGCTGCGGTGGCCAGCGGGTTACCCGACAGGGTGCCGGCCTGGTACACCGGGCCGACCGGGGCCAGCTGCTCCATGACGTCCCGGCGGCCGCCGAAGGCAGCCAGGGGCAGACCGCCGCCGATCACCTTCCCGAAGCACCACAGGTCGGGCCGCACGCCGAGGACCTCGGCGGCCCCGCCGTGGGCCAGGCGGAAGCCGGTGATCACCTCGTCGAAGATGAGCAGGGCCCCCACCCGGTCGCACTCCGCCCGCAGGCCCTCGAGGAAGCCGGGGCGGGGCGGCACCAGGCCCATGTTGGCCGCCACCGGCTCGACGATGACGCACGCCTCGTCGCCGGTCAGCTGCGGCACGGTGTTGTAGGGCAGCACCAGGGTGTCGGACACGGCCGCCCTGGTCACCCCGGCCGACGCCGGCAGGCCCAGCGTGGCCACCCCGCTGCCGCCACCGGCCAGCAGCCCGTCGCTGTGGCCGTGGTAGCACCCGGCGAAGAGCACCACCCGGTCCCGGCCGGTCGCCCCCCGGGCCAGGCGGACCGCCGACATGGTCGCCTCGGTCCCGCTGTTGACCAGGCGTACCTCGTCGCAGCCGGCCACCCGCCGGGTGATCTCCTCGGCCAGCAGCACCTCCCGCTCGGTCGGCGCCCCGAACGAGGTGCCCTCCCCGGCCGCGTCCCTCACGGCCTCCACCACCCTGGGGTGGGCGTGGCCCAGGATCGACGCCCCGTAGGACTGGACGTAGTCGATGTAGCGGTTGCCGTCCACGTCCCAGACGTGGGCCCCCTCGCCCCGGGCTACGAAATACGGGGTGCCGCCCACCGAGCGGAAGGCCCGCACCGGGGAGTTGACCCCGCCGGGGATCAGGGTCCGGGCCCGGGCGAACAGCTCCTCGGAGCGGGTCATCTCAGCCATGGAGCAGCTCCGCCAGCTCGCCGGCCAGGTAGGTGAGGATCATGTCCGCGCCGGCCCGCTTGATGGCCAGGGTGTGCTCCAGGCCCACGGCTGCGCCGTCGATCCAGCCGCGCTCGGCCGCCGCTTTGATCATCGAGTACTCGCCGCTCACGTGGTACGCGGCGATGGGCACGTCCAGCCGGGCCCGGGCGGCCGCGATGACGTCCAGGTAGGCCAGCGCCGGCTTGATCATCACCATGTCGGCCCCCTCCTGCACATCGAGGTCGATCTCCCGCATGGCCTCCCTGATGTTGCGGGGGTCCTGCTGGTAGCCCTTGCGGTCGCCGCCCCCCGCTATGCACACGTCCACGGCGTCGCGGAAGGGGCCGTAGAGGGCGGAGGCGTACTTGGCCGCGTAGGCCAGGATGGACACGTCGGAGAAGCCGCCCTGGTCCAGGGCCGCCCTGATGGCCGCCACCTGGCCGTCCATCATCCCCGACGGGGCCACCACGTCGGCTCCGGCCCGGGCCTGGGCCAGGGCCACGGCCCGGTAACGGTCGAGGGTCAGATCGTTGTCCACCTCGCCGCGGCCGTCGAGGATGCCGCAGTGACCGTGGTCGGTGTACTCGTCGAGGCACAGGTCGGCCATCAGCACCATCTCCCCGGCCAGCTCGTCGGCCAGGCGGCGCAGCGCCACCTGCACGATGCCGTCGGGGTCGGAGGCGCCGCTGCCGGTGGGGTCCTTGCGCTCGGGCACGCCGAAGAGGACCAGGGCCGGCACCCCGAGCCCGCTCAGGCGGCGGGCCTCCTTGACCAGGCTCTCGACGCTGTGCTGCACCACTCCGGGGAGCGACGGGATGGGCTGGGGGGCGTCGACGCCCTCGCGGACGAACAGCGGGGCGATCAGGTCGGAGGGCCGGAGCGTCGTCTCGGCCACCAGGTCGCGGATCCGGGGGTGGCGGCGCAGCCGGCGCATTCTCACTTCGGGAAAGGCCACACCACCGAGGCTACCCGGCCAGGTGGACCGTTCCTTACAACTCCAGTTGCAGGTTTACTCGTATAGCGGTAAGATACTTCCTAGAAGCCCTCATTGGATGAACCTGTGAAAGGAGTGGGTCATCATGTTGATGCGTACCGATCCGTTCCGCGAGTTGGACCGGCTGACCTCGCAGGTGTTCGGCACCCCGGCGCGGCCCGCGGCCATGCCCATCGACGCGTTCCGCACCGGCGACACCTTCGTGGTGGAGTTCGACCTGCCGGGCGTGACACCCGAGTCGATCGACCTGACGGTGGAGCGCAACGTCCTCACCGTCCACGCCAAGAGGGAGCGCCACAGCCCCGAAGCGGCCGAGTTGATCGTGGCCGAGCGGGCCTACGGGACCTTCAGCCGCCAGCTGTTCCTGGGCGACACCCTCGACACCGACCACATCACCGCCCGCTACAGCGACGGGGTCCTCCGGCTGGAGATCCCGGTGGCCGAGCAGGCCAAGCCCCGGAAGGTGACGGTGGAGACGGCCGAGACCCAGCACGCCCTGACCGTCTGAGGGCCCGCGCTCGAGTCCCGGGGGGTGGGCGGCGAGCCGCCCACCCCCTTTCACCTGTGTCAACTGATCCGGAACCCCGATGACCCCCCACCTCCCCATCGACGACCTCCACGCCCCCCTCTACACGGTCGGGCAGGTGTCCTCCATGCTCGACGTGCAGCCGGCCTTCCTGCGTCGCCTCGACACCGAGAACCTGGTGTGCCCGGAACGCTCCGGCGGCGGCCAGCGCCGCTACAGCCGGGCCGAGATCGGCCTGATCCAGAGGGTCACCGAGTTGGCCGGCGAGGGGCTGACCCTGGCCGGCATCCGCCGGTTGCTGGTCCTCGAAGCCGAGGTGGAGGCCCTGCAGGCCGAGGTGCGCCGGCTGAAGGCGGCCTCCGGAGACTGAGCCGGGCGACGGGACGGCCGCCCGGCGGGCGGGCACCGCTCAGCGGAGACCGGCCAGCCGGCCGGCGACCTCCATCGAGTAGGTGAACACCGCGCCGAAGTCGGTGGTGCCGCCTTCGTAGTGGCCGAACAGCTCCAGGCTGACGGTGCCGACCAGGGAGGTCCAGGCCATCAGGGCGGCCACCAGGGTCTCTGCGGGCAGGCCCGGCAGCAGGGCGTCGCGGAGGGGGGCCAGGATCCGGTCCAAGCCGGCGGGCGGGGGCGGCAGAACCGGGTCCGGGCCGGGGCCGGTCGGTCCCGGCCGGGGTGTCACCACCCCATCCGGCCCGGCCGCCGAGGCCGCCACGATACGGGCCAGCACCCGGGGCACGGCCGAAGCGGACTCCACGGTGACGTCGGGTGCGGCGTAGCCGGGAACCGGCGAGCCGTACAGGAGGGCCCACCGGCGGGGGTGGGCCGAGCCCCAGGCCCTGACCGCGGCGCACAGCGACAGCCACCTCTGGAGCGGCCGGTCCTGTTGGGCCGCCCGGTCGGCGGCATCGGCCACCGCCCCCAGTTCGTCGTAGGCCTCGACGATCAGCGCGGTCAGCAGCGAGTCGCGCGACGGGAAGTACCGGTACAGGGCCGAGGGGACCATGCCCAGGCGGCGGGCCACAGCCCGCAGGGACAGCGCGGCCGCCCCCTGCTCGGCCAGCTCGCGCCGACCGGCTTCGAGGATCTCCTCCGTCATGGCCGCCCGCACCCGGTCCCGGGCCCGGACCGGGGCGGACCCCGGGTCGGGGGATCTGTCGCTCACCCCCCCACCATAGGCCGACCAAAGAACATTGCTTCTTGTCGAGAACACTGTTCTCTATTACAGTTGGTGTTCACGGATGCCCCTGCCGAGTAGGGGCCCGGGGACGAGGAGACCGCCATGGAATCGACGCACTACGACCGACCGGACTGGCTCACCCGCAACGTGTTCAACCGGGCCGTGGCCGGCCTGACCAGGGCCGGGGTGAGCGTGGTGGGCTCCCGGGTGCTGGAGGTGCCGGGCCGTCACTCCGGCCAGCCCCGGCGGACCCCGGTCAATCTCCTGGACCTCGACGGGGGGAGGTACCTGGTGGCCGCCCGCGGTGAGACCGAGTGGGTGCGCAACGTGCGCGCCGCCGACGGGCACCTGGTGCTGATCAAGGGCCGGCACCGCCAGGCGGTGCAGGTGGTAGAGCTGGCCGACCCCGACAAGGCGCCGGTGCTGCGGGCCTACCTCGAGCGGTGGAAGTTCGAGGTGGGCATGTTCTTCCAGGGGGTCGGGCCCGAATCGTCCGACCAGGAGCTGACGGCCGTCGCCGGCCGCCACCCGGTGTTCCGGCTACTGCCCTAGCACCCCGACGAGGGCGTCGACCAGACCCTCCACCGACGCCGCGGGAGCCACGGCGGCGACCGCCAGGCCGGCGTCGGTGGCGGTGGCGGTGGTCACGGGGCCGATGCACACCACCGTGGCCGGGACGGCCGGGCGGCCGTAGGCCTCCAGGAACCCGGTGACGGTGGACGACGAGCTGAAGCAGATCGCGTCGGCCGAGGCCACCTCGGCCCGCAGGTCCTCGTCGGCCGGAGCGGGGACGCTGCGGTAGGCCTCCACCAGGTCGACCTGCCAGCCCTTGGCGTTCAGGCCCTCCACCAGGACGTCCCGGCCCCCGGCCGCCCGGGGGAACAGGACCCGCCTCTCGGCCGGGGCCATGCCGAACGGGTCGGAGCTGCGCGGCTCGGGGAACATCTCCACCAGCCCGGCCGCCTCCCGGCGCTCGGGGGTCAGGTCGGCCACCAGGTGGTAGCGCTCCAGGGCGGCGGCGGTGGCCGGGCCGACGGCGGCCAGCGAAACCCCGCCCAGCCAGCGGGCGTCGGGCACCCGGGACATGAGGGCGTCGACGGCGTTGGCCGAGGTGAAGACGATCCACCGGTAGGCGCCGGAGCGCAGCCCGGCGCCGGCCCGGTCCAGCCCGGCGCCCCCGTCGGAGGGCCCGTCGATGCGGATGGTCGGCACCTCCAGCACCCGGGCGCCGAGGTCGGCCAGCTTCCGGGCCAGCCCGGAGGCCTGGGTCCGGGCCCGGGTGACCACCACCCGCCGGCCGAACAGCGGGCGGGTCTCGTACCAGTGCAGGTCCAGGCCGGCCACCGCCCCGATCACCATGGTCACCGGCGGTTCGAGGGCGGTGTCGCCCAGCTCGTCGAGGCGGACCCGCACCGAGACCTGCTCGGGCCGGGTCCCCCAGTGCACCGCGGCCACCGGGGTGGCCGGGTCCAGCCCCCCGGCCATCAGCCGCTCGGCGATCTCCCTGCGGTGGGCCACGCCCATCAGCACCACGATGCTGCCGCCGGCGGCGGCCAGCGCCTCCCAGTTGGTCTCGCGGTCCACGGCGTGACGGCTGTGGCCGGTCACCACTGTGAAAGAGGTGGCCAGACCCCGGTGCGTCACCGGCACCCCGGCGTAGGCGGGGACCGCCACCGCCGAGGTGACCCCGGGGACCACCTCGAACGCCACCCCGGCGTGGCGCAGGGCCAGGATCTCCTCCCCGCCCCGCCCGAACACGAACGGGTCCCCGCCCTTCAACCGGACCACCCTCCGGCCGGTACGGCCCTCGGCGACGAGGATGTCGTTGATCTCCTCCTGGCGGACCGGGCCGCCGGGGGCCTTGCCGACGTCCACGAACCGGGCGCCGGGCGGGGCCAGCGACAGCAGCCGGGAGTCGGCCAGCCGGTCGTGGACCACCACCTCGGCGCCGGCCAGCACCTCGGCCCCCCGCACGGTCAGCAGTCCCGGATCGCCGGGGCCGGCCCCCACCAGGTAGACGGTCACCCGACGGCCATCCCGGCTTCGGCCAGGACCGCCCGGCCCCCGGCGGAGAGGATGCGCTCGGCCAGGCCGGCGCCGAGGGGGGCGGCGTCGGCGCAGGGGCCGGTGGCGCTGTCGCGCAGCATGATCCGCCCGTCGAGGGAGGCCAGCAGGGCGTCGACGCGCAGGTCACCGCCGCCGTCGATCACCGCGTGGGCACCGACGGGAAGGTCACAGCCGCCGCCCAGGCGGGCCAGGTAGGCCCGTTCGGCGGTCACGCAGGCCCGCACGTCCGGGTCGTCGATGGAGCCGAGCAGGTCCAGGGTCCACTGGTCGGACGAGCGGCATTCCACCGCGATGGCGCCCTGCGCCACCTGGGGCAGCATGACCGACGGGTCGAGGACCTGGTGCGCCGGCGGGTCCAGCCCCAGTCGCTCCAGGGCCGCGGCGGCCATCACGATGGCCCCTCCCGGGGGGATCCGCCCGAGCCGGGTGGCGATGTTGCCCCGCAGGCTGGTGAAGGTCAGGTCCGGGCGGGCCCAGGCCAGCTGGGCCCGGCGGCGGACCGACCCGGTGGCCACCGGGGCTCCCGGCCCGAGGGCCTCGAGCGTGGCACCGACCAGCACGTCGCGCGGGTCGGCCCGGACCGGCAGGGCGCCCAACGTCAGGCCCGCGGCGGTGGTAGAGGGCAGATCCTTGCCCGAGTGCACGGCGGCATCGGCCCGCCCCTCGAGGACGGCCGCCTGCACCTCCTTCACGAACACCCCCTGGCCGCCCAGCTCCCATACCGGCCGGTCCTGGCGGCGGTCTCCGGTGGTCTCCACCACCACCAGCTCGACGTCGGTCCCGGGCGCGGCGGCCCGGATGCGGTCGGCCACGTATTCGGCCTGCCAGCGGGCCAGGGCGCTGCCCCGGGTGGCTATGCGCAACTAGTGCGGGTCCTACAGGTCGAACAGCTGGCGCAGAGCGGCGGCCAGCTGCTCACCTCTCGGCGTGCCGGATTCGCCCTTCACCACCACGGTGGGGTCGTGCAGGAGCTTGGCCACGATCCCCTTGGTGAGAGCTTCGACGGCCCGGGCCTGGCCGGCGTCGAGGGAACCCAGCCGCCGACCGAAGCGGACCAGCTCGGCCTGGCGGATCTCCTCGGCCCGGTCGTGCAGCGAGGCCACCAGCGGGGCGACCTGTCGCTCGGTCGACAGCCCCAGGTAGCGCTCCACCTCGCCGTCGATGATGTCCTCGGCCCGGGGCACCTCCTGGCGCCGGCCCGCCATCCCCTGCTCGGCGAAGGCGGCGATGTCCTCCATGTCGAGCAGCGTCACCCCGCCCAGGGCGGCCACGGCCGGGTCCACGTCGCGGGGCACGGCGATGTCCACTATGAGCAGCGGGCGGTCCGACCGACGGTCGATCACCGGGGCCAGGTCGGCCGCCTCCAGGAGGACGTCCGGGGAGCCGGTGGAGGCCAGGACCACGTCGGCCTCCGCCATCCCGTCCATCAGATCGGACCACTCGATGGCCCGGCCCCCGCAGCGGGCAGCCAGCTCGGTGGCCCGGGACCGGGTCCGGTTGGCGACCAGCAGGCGGCCCGACTCCAGGCTGCCGGCCAGGGCCTGGGCCATGGCCTCGCCCATCTCGCCGGCCCCCATCACCAGCGTGGTGAGGCCCTCCAGGGAGCCCAGCTCGGCCCGGGCCAGGGCCACCGCGGCCTGCGACAGCGAGGTCGTGCCCCGGGCGATGGCCGTTTCGGAGCGGACCCGCTTGCCGACCTCCTGGGAGTGGCGGAACAGGATGGAGAGCATGGGGCCCGACGCCCCCTCGGCGTGGGCGGCCTCCCAGGCGTCACCCAGCTGGCCCAGGATCTCCCCCTCGCCGAGCACCGCGGAGTCCAGCCCGGCGGCCACCTTGAACAGGTGCCGGACCGCGGCCTCCTCGTGGTACTCGTAGAGGTGGGAGGAGAAAGCTTCGGGCGGGGTGCCGCTCCAGTCCGCCATGAAGTTGCGGATGGCGTTGATGGCGGCGTGGTAGCGGGGGGCGACGGCGTACACCTCGGTCCGCTGGCAGGTGGACACCACCACCACCTCGCTGAGGTGCTCAGACGCCTGCAGGTCGTGCAGCGCCTTGGGCAGACGCGACTCGGTCACCGCCATGGTCTCGAGGACCGACAGCGGGACGGTGCGATGGTTGAGGCCGACTACTACGACAGACACGCCTGGAGGCGCTCCCTTGCCTGGGCCATGCGGCCCTTCCTTATCAGTTCGAGCATGTCCGAATCCAAGGCCTTTCGCCAGTCGAGACCTTCGGTCGATCGGCCGGCGGCCTGAAGCTCGTCTCTCGCCTCGGACAGCAATTCGGCCAGCCGGCCGATCTCGGGACCGAACTGGGCGGCGATCTGGTCCCGCAGCCACCCGGCCAGGGCCGGGCTGTGGCCGCCGGTCGACACCGCCACCGACACCGGGCCCCGGCGCAGCACGGCGGGGAGGGTGAAGGCGCAGGCTGCGGGGTCGTCGGCGGCGTTGACCCACACCCGGGCGTGGCGGCCGTCGGCATGGACCTGCCGGTTGATGTCCCGGTCGTCGGTGGCGGCTATGGCCAGCCACGCCCGGTCCAGGTCACCTGCGGTGTAGGGCCGCTCCTCGACCCTCACCGGCATGGCCCGGATCTCGGCGCACACCTCGGGGGCCACGACGACCACGTCGGCGCCGGCGTCGAGCAGGGCCGCCACCTTGCGGGCGGCCACCGTGCCGCCGCCGACGACCACGCAGCGCCGCCCGGCCACCACCAGGCTGACCGGGTACAGCACCTCCGGCACCGGCACGCTCAGGCCCCCACCGGGGTGGTGTCGCCGCTGTGACGGTAGAAGCTGAGGATCTGCAGCTCGACGCCGAGGTCGACCTGGCGCAGGGCGATCTTGTCGGGCACCACCACCGTGGTGGGGGCGAAGTTGAGGATGCAGCCGACACCGGCCTCCACCAGGGTGTCGACCACCCCCTGGGCGGAGGACGCGGGGGTCGTGATCACCGCGATGTCCACCTCTTTTTCCCGGAGCACCTCCACCATCGACGACGCCGGCTGGACCACCGCCGAGCCGACCTGCATCCCCACCTTGGCCGGGTCGGCGTCGAAGGCGGCCACCACCGCGAAGCCCCGGGCCGGGAACCCGCCGTAGCTGGCCAGGGCCCGCCCCAGGTTGCCGAGGCCCACGATGGCGACCCGACGCTCGGCGTCGAGGCCCAGCCGCCGGTTGATCTGCTTCAGCAGGTACTGCACGTCGTAGCCCACGCCCCGGGTGCCGTAGGACCCCAGGTAGGACAGATCCTTGCGGACCTGGGCGGCGTTGACCCCGGCCCGGGCGGCCAGTTCCTCGGACGACACCGTGTCGCTCTCGGCCTCGCCCAGCACTCTCAGGTACACCGGTAGGCGGCTAACGGTCGCCTCGGGAATGCGCCGTCCCGCAGCCATGGACCTCAGCGTACCGTCGTTACCCCTTGTCCGGGCAGAGCCATACCTGGTCGCCTGGCGCCACCCCCACCCGCTCGGCCGCCGAGCGACGGTTGCAGCTCAGGGCCAGCAGCCCGTACGAGTCGACCACCAGGGCCACCTCGTCGTCACCGATCTCGCCGTAGGACCGCACGACCCGCACCGGGTGGGCGCCCCCGCCGGTGCGGGCCTCGGCCACGGCGCCGACGAGGCGGCTCACGTCGTCGGGGGTGGCGTTGAGCTGGGCGTTGCCGAAGTGGTCCACCCACAGCACCTCCGTCCGCAGCCGGCCGTCCCCCTCGGCCCGGGGCCCGGCGACCGGCTGGCCGACCAGACCGGCCGGGTCCACGGGCCGCCCGAGAGCGCCCAGGGGCTCACCGTTGGCCGCCCGGGCGGCGGCGGGGGCGAACACGTCGCGCCCGGCAAAGGTGGCACCGGGGGCGTAGGGGTTGGGGGGCAGCTCCACCGCCGCGCTCGGGCCGCCGAGGCGGGCTGCGGCGGGGAGGAGGAGCCCGTTGTCCGGGCCGACCAGGACCGCCCCGGCGGCCGCCACCTCCACCGCCACCGCCCGGCGCTCGGTGCCCACGCCGGGGTCGACGACGCCCAGGATGACCCCGGGGACCAGCCAGGGGGCGGCCCGCCACAACGCCATGGCCCCGGCCCGGATGTCATGGGAGGGGATGAGATGGGTCACGTCGACGACGCGGGCGGTCGGGGCGTAGCGGGCCACGACCGCGTGGAGGACCCCGACGAACTCGTCGGCGAGGCCGAAGTCCGTGAGGATCGAGACGGTGCTCAGCCGGCCTGGGTGTACTGGTCGGCGAGGTACCGGTCGACGTCGGCCTCGCGGATGCGGTAGGAGCGCCCGACCCTCACGGCCGCCAGCTGCCCGGACTGGATGAGCCGGTAGACCGTCATGTTGGACACACGCAGCTGGCCGGCTACCTCAGCGACGGTGACGAACCTGGATTCGGACTCGTTTTTAGGCACGTGTGC
>JAKAXN010000608.1 GCA_021816565.1 Actinomycetes bacterium | reverse complement strand
GCCACGAGGGGTCCATGACCACCGTCCACGCCAACAGCCCCCGGGAGGCCATGTCCCGCCTCGAGGTCATGGTCCTCATGGCCGGCTACGACCTGCCGGTGAGGGCCATCCGGGAGCAGATCGCCGGCGCGGTCAACGTGGTGGTCCACCTCGAGCGGGCCCCGAGCGGCCTGCGGACCGTCTCGTCGGTCACCGAGGTGCAGGGCCTCGAGGGCGACGTGATCGTCCTGCAGGAGCTGTTCCGCCGGGGCGCCGGGACCGGCCGGGGGCCCGGCCCGCTGGAGCCGACCGGCCTGCGACCGCGCATCGCCGAGCTGCTCGAGCAGCGGGGCGCCCCGGTCGACGCGGTCAACTTCCGGCCCGACTCCATGGACCTCGAGCGCCAGGAGCGCTACCGGAAGCGGCCTACCCGGTTCCGGGCCGACGCCGTCGACTACGCCCCGAAGAGGCGCCGGCCGTGACCGTCGGAGCGGCCGGGGTGGCCGCTGCCCTGTCCGTGGGTGCCGGGCTGTCGCTGATGGTGGTGGGCACCCTGCTGCGCTCGCAGCGACGGACCGAGACGCTGGCCGAGATCCTGGAGCTGGCCGGCGGGGAGCACGACGTGCCGGTGGAGGCGGTCACCGAGAGCCCGGCGGGCCCGGCGGTGGGGCGCCTCACCGTCCTGCTGGGCGACGCCGTCGGCCGTCTCGACACCCGCGGCTCGGTGGAGCGGATGCTGGCCAAGGCGGACATGCCGCTGCGCCCGGGGGAGTACCTGTTCCTGGCCGGGATGGCCACCGTGGTCTCCGGCCTGCTCGTCGGCCTGGCGTCCGGTTCGGTCTACGCCGGGGTCCCGGTGGCGGCGTTGGTGGCCTTCGGGGCCCGGTCCTACCTGGTCCGGCGGGCCCGCAAGCGGCGGGAGGCCCTGCGGGCCCAGCTGCCCGACGCCTTCTCGCTCATAGCCTCGGCGGTGGCGTCCGGCCACACGTTCCTGCGGGCCATCCAGCTCCTCCGGGAGCAGATCGCCGCGCCCCTCTCCGGGGAGTTCGACCGGGTCGTCGCCGAGGTGGTGCTCGGCTCCAACCTCAACGACGCCCTGGAGCGCATGGCGGCGCGCACCGAGATCGACGAGCTGCGCTGGGCGGTGCAGGCGGTGCGGATCCAGCAGACCACCGGGGGTCACCTGGGGGAGCTGCTGCACACGCTGGCCGACTTCATGCGGGCCCGGGAGGATGTGGGTCGCGAGGTCCGCGTCCTTTCCGCCGAGGGCCGGATATCGGCCTGGGTGCTGATGGCCCTGCCCATCTTCGTGGCTCTGGCCATGCAGGTGACCGCCCCCCACTACCTGGCCCCCATGTTCCGGGGCTGGGGGTTCTTCTGGCTGGGACTGTGCGCCGCTCTGCTCGGCGCCGGGTACCTGGTGATCCGCCGGATGATCGACATCGAGGTGTGAGCCGATGAACACCACCGGAATCGTGGCCGGCATGGCCCTGGTCGGCTTCGGCCTGTCCGCCGTACTGGTCGCGGCCTGGCAGGCCCGGGCCCGGCGGGGCGTGCTGGCCTATCTGAGCGACTCCGACACCGGGCCCTTCGAGGAGCAGGCGGAGGCCCTGCCGTCGCTGGGCGAGCGCATCCTGCGGCCGATGGGCCGGCGCCTGTCGGCCCGGGTCCGGGACCTGTACCCGAGCCGCCACCTGGACCGCCTCCACCACCAGATCCTCTGCGGCGGCATGAGCGACACCGTCACCGCCGAGGAGGTGGCCACCATCCAGGTGGCCGCGGCCGGCCTGGGGGCGCTGTTGGCCCTGTTGCTGGCTGCGGCCGCCGGAGGATCCCTGAAGGTCCGCCTGATCCTGGCCCTGGTGATCGCCCTGTGCTCGGTGCTCGGGCCCTCGGCCTGGCTGTCGCGCCGGGTGCAGGAGCGCACCAACGCCATTGAGCGGGACCTGCCCGACGTGCTGGACCTGCTGACCATCGCAGTCGAGTCGGGGCTGGGGCTGGAACAGGCCATGGAGGCCACCTGCTCCAACTTCGACTCCCCGATGGCCGAGGAGCTCAAGCGCACCCTGCAGGAGCGCAGCCTGGGCCTGTCCCGCCAGGAGGCCCTGGAGAACCTCAAGCGCCGGTCGGAGTCGACCGACCTGGCCACCTTCATCGTGGTGCTGGCCCAGGCCGACGTGCTCGGTATGCCCATCGGCCGGGTGCTGCGCACGCAGGCGGACGAGATGCGCGAGCGCCGCCGGGCCCGGGCCCGGGAGCGGGCGGCCAAGCTGCCGGTGAAGATCGTGTTCCCGCTGATCCTGTTCATCCTGCCGCCCCTGATGATCCTGGTGCTCGGGCCCGCCGCGGCGGCCATGGGAAGGACCTTTGGTTTCTAGACAGGTGAGCCGATAACGACAATTGTGTTGACAGGCTCCGTCACAGCTGACCCCCCTGGCACCGGTGGTGCCACCGGGAGCGTCGCCGGGACCGGGTTCCCGATCCGGTCCCGGTCCGCCGGCGCCGACGGCGAGGCCCTCCTGGTCCGCCGGGGGGCTCCGGTGCTGGTGGCCCGCTGGGTGGCCATCCTGGTGGGGGCGGTGCTCGTCGCCCGGTCCGGGGTCTCGGCCGTGCCCCTCCTGTGGGGGTTGCCGCTGCTGGCCGTCGCCGCTCTGCGCAGCGCCGAGATGTTCGCCGGCCGTCCCCGGGGCCGCCTGGCCACCTCCGCCGGCCTGCTGGTCGAGGTGCTGGTGGCTGCCG
>JAKAXN010000607.1 GCA_021816565.1 Actinomycetes bacterium | reverse complement strand
GTAGGCGAAGACGAGCTGGGCGCCGTGGCGGATCATGCCCCGCCATTCGAGGTCCTTTCCCGGCATGAAGCCGGGGGTGTCCACGAGGGTCAGGAGGGGGATGTTGAACGCGTCGCAGAAGGCCACGAACCGGGCCCCCTTCTGCGACGCCGCGATGTCCAGGGTGCCGGCCATCGACTGCGGCTGGTTGGCCACCACCCCTACCGGCCGGCCCTCGACCCGGCACAGGGCGGTCACCATCTGAGGGGCCCACGCCGCCCGCAGCTCCAGGTGATCCCCGTCGTCGGCGATGGCGGCGATGGCGTGGCGGACGTCGTAGGAGCCCGTCGGGCTGGCCGGGAGCAGGTCCCGCAACTCCGCGGTGGTGCGCTCGGTGGGGTCGGCGGTCATCCGGACCGGCGGTTCCTCGTCGGCGTGGTCGGGCAGGTAGTCGAGCAGCTCGGCCACGGCATCGAGGGCGGACTCGCCGTCGGCGGCGACCAGGGCGGCCACCCCGGAGGACCGGGCATGGACCCGCTGGCCGCCCAGCTCCCCGGGGGCCAGTCGCTGGCCGGTCAGCTGCGTCACGGCGGTGGGGCCGGATACGTAGGCCACCGCGTCGGCGGTCATGACCACCGCGTCGGCCATCCCCAGCAGCAGAGCCGGTCCGGAGACGGCCAACCCGTAGGTCACCATGACCACCGGCACCACCCCGGAGCAGTCGGCCAGCGCCTTGGCGGCCCGGCCCCACCCGTCGAGGGAGGCGACGCCTTCCATGATGTCGGCCCCGGAGGAGGCCAGCACCACCACCAGCGGCAGGCGCGACGCCAGAGCCGTGCCTGCGGCCCGGGCCACCGTCTCGCTGTCGGCGGCGGCCAGCGCGCCGCGTCGTATGTCGTCGTCGACGCGCACCATGACCACCCGGCGGCCGGTCAGCGGGAGGCGGGTGAGCCCGGCCTGGGTGGTCCCTGGGACCCCGGCCCGCAGGTGCAGGACTGTGGATTCGGCGGCGGTGGACAGCGGCACGAAGTCTGAGACTGCCGGTTCGCGTGCCTCGTTACCGATATCGGGGAGCTACCGGACGGTAGCTTCCCGACGCGGATCGGGTGGCCTCGATCCCTGCTGCGGCGACGGCTTCCCCGCCGGCCGCCAGCCGGCGTCGGGGACCGTCGCCGGCGGCTTCCGCCGAATCGGGACCGGGCGGCGCCGCCTCCGGGTCGGCCTCCATCCCGCGGGCCATCAGAAATCCCCGGGCCCGCTCAGCCAGCCGGTACCGGTTGACCAGATCCCAGAAGCGGGGACCGTGGTTGGCCACGCTCAGGTGGGCGAGCTCGTGGACGATCACGTAGTCGACCACCCAGGCCGGCTCCCGGGCCAGCCGGGACGAGATGCGGATGGTGGAGTCGCGCGGCGTGCAGCTGCCCCATCGCATCTCCTGGTTGTCCACCCAGCGGATCGACGCCGGCGTTTCCAGCCCGAGCTGGCGGGCCAGGGACCGGGCCCTCTCATCGAGGTCGATGGCCTCGCCGGCGCTACGGCGCTCGATCCGCTTCACCATCTCGGCGACCCAGCGCTGCTCTTCGGCCTCGCTCATGCTGGCCGGGATGTGGACCCGCACCACGCCGTCCACGAGGCGGGCCTGCACCGTCTTGCGACGGCGGGCGCTGCGGATCACCTCCACCTTCATACAGCGAACGGTACCCGGAGGGTGTGTCGACGGATGGGCATGCTCGTCAGGTGACGCTTCAAAGAGCGACCGGGCCGCTGATCTGGCTCGAGCCCGACTGGCGGACCAGATCGACCGGTGCCCGCAGCAACAGCCCGCCGGAGTGGGCGATCCCCTCGTAGCCGGCCAGGTTGGGGATGTGCCGCTCCTCCAGCCCGGCGCTGCGGACCAGGGACCGTATGACCCCGCCGTGGGTGACGATCAGGGTGCGGCCCGGTCCCCGGCGGGCGATCAGGCGGGCCACCCGCCGGGCCGCCGCCTGCACCCGGGCGTCGAAGGCGGCCCGGGTCTCGCCGCCGGGCGCCCCGGTCAGCCGGCCCGAGTCGAACAGGGCCAGCTGCGACGGCCACCGCTGTTCTATCTCCATCCGGGTGAGACCGCTCCAGTCGCCCACGTGGAACTCCCGTAGGCTCGGCTCCACGACCACCCGCGGCGTCGTCCCGGAGAGTCCGTCCGGCCCGGTGTCGGGCGTCGGCCCGGCGTTCGGGGGCCCGGCGGCCAGCAACTCGCCGGTGCGCCTGGCCCGCTGCAGGTCGGAGGTGACCACCAGGTCGAACTGCTGCTGCTCGAGCAGGAGAGCGGCGGCCTGGACCGTGAGGGCGGTGCCGGCATCCGACAGCGGGGGATCCGCCTGGCCCTGCCAGCGCCCGGTCGCGTTCCACGTCGACTGGGCGTGCCGGATCAGAAGGAAAGCGGACACGGGCCGAGGGTACCGGAGCAGCCGCTCCCCGCCGCCCGGGTCGTTGCCCGGCGCGCGGACGGTAGCCTCTACCGGAGGAGCTCATGGACAACTCGTTCACATGACGTCATCTGCCACCAGTCCGGGCCCCGGAGGTACCGACGGGCCGACCGGTCCTGCTGCGGGCGCCCCCGACGGCCGTCCCCGGGCCGGCGCGCCGGTGCAGGTGACGCTGCTCCTCTTCGCCGCCGCCCGGGAAGCGGCGGGGTGCTCGCGTTGTGACATGGAGGCGGCCAGCGTCGCCGAGGTGCTGGCGGAGGCCCGCCGCCGCTTC
>JAKAXN010000606.1 GCA_021816565.1 Actinomycetes bacterium | reverse complement strand
GTCGATACGAGCATTGGGGCATGGTAGGGCGGTGCCGACCGTTGTGGTCACCGGAGTAGCCGGCTCGCTGGGATCGCGCGTCGCGGCCCGCCTGCTGGGCCGCCCCGACGTGGAGCGGGTGGTGGGCATCGACATGGTGCCCTTCGGCGGCGGCGACCCCCGCCTGGACGTCCGGGTGATCGACCTGTCCGCCCGGTCCGGCCCCGGGGACCGGGAGCTGGAGCAGGCCATGGAAGGCGCCGCCGCGGTGCTGCACCTGGCGTGGCGGGCCTCGGACCGCAAGGGGGACCACCCCGGGCGGGCCGACGACGGCGCGGCCGCCAACCGCCGGGCGCTGGGCCGGGTGCTGGCCGCGGCCGACAAGGCCGGGGTGGGCGCCTTCGTGCATCTCTCCAGCGCCACCGTGTACGGGGCGTGGGCGGACAACAAGATCCCCCTCACAGAGGACGAGCGCCTCCGGCCCAACCCGGAGTTCCCCTTCGCCGTCTCCAAGGCCGAGGCGGAGCGTACGGTGGCCGAGTGGGCCGACCAGCACCCGGCGGTGGCGGTGGCGGTGCTGCGCCCGACGGTCGTGGTCGGCACCGGTGCCCGGCCCCTCTACCAGGCCCTCGGAATCACCCGGTCGCCCCGCTCGGGCGACGGCGGCCGGCCGGTGCAGTACCTGCACATCGAGGACCTGGCTTCAGCGGTCATCCTGGCCTGGGAGCGCGCCCTGCGGGGGGTGTTCAACGTGGCTCCCGACGCCGGCATCGCCGAGGAGCAGGCCCGGGCCCTGGCCGGCGGGGTGGCCCGCATCGCCCTGCCCGAGCGGATGGCGGTGGCCGCGTCGGCCCTGGGCTGGCGGTTGTGGCGCAAGGGGGTGCCGGTCGAGGCCCGGGCCTACGCCGCCCACCCGTGGGTGGTGGCGCCGGACCGGCTCAAGGCGGCCGGCTGGGTGCCCGGATACACCAGCGAGGAGGCCCTGGTGGCCACCGACGAGCGGTTGCACTGGGACGACCTGCCGCCCGGCCGCCGCCAGAACTACAACCTGCTGATCGCCCTCGGCGCCCTGCTGGGCGGGGTGGGCGCTATCGGGGCGGCCGTCGAGGCGTACCGCCGGAGACGCCGGCGGGCGGCCTCCGGCTCCCGCGTCTAGCTGTCGGCCGGCTCCTGGGCCAGCTGGAGCGTGGTCGAGACGCTGCGCCCGGCGTCGATGTAGGTCAGCGCCACCCTGGTGCCGGGCTGCAGCGCGGCCAGCTCCGACACCAGCGCGCCGGTCGAGCTGAGGGGCTTGCCGTCGAAGGCGGAGATGATGTCGTGGGCCCGGATCCCGGCCCGGCCGGCCGGGCTGCCGGGGGTCACCTGGCCCACCTCCACGCCGCCGGTCAGGCCCAGCTGGTGGGCCATGGTGGACGGCACGTCCTCGGCGTTGGCCACCCCCAGCCAGGCGTGCGACACCCGCTGGCCGTCGATGATCTGGGTCACCACCCGGTCCACCACGTCGATGGGGACGGCGAAGGTGACCTCCTGGTCGCTGGTGTCGGCCGCGTTGACATTGACGGTGAGCCCGACCACCCGCCCGTACTGGTCCAGCAGCGGGCCGCCGGTCGCCTGAGGGGTCATGGGGGGCATGGTGACGGCGATCAGGTTGTCCATGTCGGTGCCGTCGGCCAGGTTGACCGTCCGGTCCTCGCCGCTGACCGAGCCGATCGACAGCGACCCGCCGTTGAGGCTGCGGGCCCCCACGGCCAGCACCGGTTCGGCGTCACGCAGGCTGGCCACCGATCCGGTGGCGGCCGGCACGTCGCGTGACGGGTCCGCCACCTCCAGCACGGCCAGGCCGCTGAGGCTGTCCTGGCCGACTAGCTTGGCTTTCGACTCCTCCCCGGAGAGGAACGTCACGGTGACCGCGCCCCGGTAGCCGGCGGCCTGGTCGGCGGTGAAGAGCGAGCGGTCGGTGACCACGAACGCGTTCGGGCCGGTCGTCGCCACTATCACCAGCCCCGAGCCCTGCTGGGGGCCGGCCGGGCTGTCCACCGACACGCTGACCACCGAGGCGGCCACCGACTCCTCCGCCGCGGACCAGTTGCTCGGGCTGCCGGACACCTCGTCGAGCGATACCGCCGGGGTGCTGGCCTGCACCGACCGCACGATGGTCGTCTGGTGGTCGAACCAACCGCTGGCCACCCCGACCCCCGACGCGGCCAGGGCCCCGACCATCCCGGCGACCACGGCCACGGTGCAGGTCCGGACCCAGGTGCCCCGGCTCCCGGCTGGTGCGGCCCCGGGTCGGTCGAGGGACGGCGGGGCCGGGAACGCCGCTGCGCCCGGTGACGCGAAAGCCTCCGAAGGGTGCCGCCACAGCCGGTCCTCGGGCGGCAGCCAGGCGAAGAGAGGCCCGTCCTCGTCGCCGCCGTCGGGCGGTCCCGGGTCCGGCACGCCGGGAGGGGATTCCACAGGATCGAGCCTAACGACGGACCCGCCGCGATGGTCATCGGCCGAGAGGACGGGGTGGGCCACGCCCACCGTCGTGTCGCCGTAGCATGAGGGGGTGAGCGGTTACGAACACGAACCCGAACCGCCGGAACAGGTGTGGGTGGCGCTGACCACGTCCCCCCTGTCCCTGGACCGGGCGGCCACCTGGGCGAGGAGGGACGACTGCGGGGCCGTGGTCGTCTTCGGGGGGACGGTTCGCGACCACGCCGAGGGCCGGCCCGACGTCGTCGAGTTGGAGTACAGATC
>JAKAXN010000605.1 GCA_021816565.1 Actinomycetes bacterium | reverse complement strand
CCCGGCCCGGCCCCGGATCGGTTGCCGGCCCCTCCGGCGCCCCCCCGCCCGGCGCGGCCGCCCCCTACGAGTGCCGGCCGGCCTGGGCCGAGATCGACCTGGGCGCCATCGAGCACAACGCCGCGGTCCTGGCCGCCCTGGCCGCCCCGGCCGAGCTGTGCGCGGTGGTGAAGGCCGGCGGGTACGGCCACGGCGCGGCCCCGGTGGCCCGGGCCGCCCTGGGCGGCGGGGCGACCTGGCTGGCCGTGGCCCTGGTGGAGGAGGGCCGCGACCTGCGGGCGGCCGGCATCGCCGCCCCCATCCTGGTCCTGTCGGAGCCTCCCCCGGCGGCCATGGCCGAGGTGGTGGCGTCGTCGCTCACCCCCACCGTCTACACCCGCCGGGGGCTGGCGGCGCTGGCCGGGGAGGTGGCCCGCAGCGCCGGGCCGTCGGCCCCGCCGTTCCCGGTCCACGTCAAGGTCGACACGGGGATGCACCGGGTGGGGGCCACGGCCGACGACGCCGTCTCCCTGGCCCTGGAGGTCGCCGCCGACCGGCGCCTGGAGCTGGAGGGGTTCTGGACCCACTTCGCCGTCTCCGACGAGGTCGACGACCCCTTCACCGACACCCAGGTCGAACGCTTCGAGGAGGCCCTGTCGCGCCTGGAGGAAGCCGGGGTCCGGCCCCGGCTGCGCCACGTCGCCAACTCCGGCGGCACCCTCTGGCACCACGGGGCCCACTTCGACATGGTCCGCTGCGGCATAGCCCTCTACGGGCTGGCCCCGGCCGGACCCGGCCCCGACCGGCCCCCGGTGCCGGACCTGCGCCCGGCCCTGTCGCTGAAGGCCGAGGTCTCCTTCGCCAAGACGGTGGCCGCCGGGGAGCGGCTGTCCTACGGGCGCCGCTACCAGGTGGGGGCCGAGTCGGTGGTGGCCACCGTGCCGCTCGGCTACGCCGACGGGGTCCCCCGCCGGTTGGCCGCCGACGGTGGGCAGGTGCTCATCGGCGGCCGGCGCCGGGCCATGGCCGGCACCGTCACCATGGACCAGCTGCTCGTCGACTGCGGACCGGGCGCCGACGTGCACGCCGGCGACGAGGTGGTACTGATCGGCCGGCAGGGGAGCGAGGCCATCGGGGCCTGGGAGTGGGCCACCGCCACCGGCACCATCGCCTACGAGGTGGTGTGCGGCATCAGCGGCCGGGTCCCCCGGGTCTACATCGAGGGCTCTTGGCCCGATCGGCCCTGACCGTCACCTCGGTCCCGGGTGTCCGCCTGGGCCACTGGAGCGACGAGCGGGCCCGCACCGGCTGCTCGGTGGTGCTGCTCCCGGCCGGCACGGTGGCCTCCGGCGAGGTGCGCGGCGGTGCCCCCGGGACCCGCGAGTGGGCGCTGCTGGACCCGAGACGGTCGGTCGACCGGGTCAACGCCGTGGTCCTGACCGGGGGGTCGGCCTTCGGGCTGGCCGCGTGCGACGGGGTGGCCCGCTGGTGCGAGGAGCGCGGAATCGGCTGGCCCACCCCGGCCGGCCCGGTCCCGATAGTGGTGGGCATGGTCATCTTCGACCTCATGGTCGGCGACCCGGCCGTCCGGCCCGGGGCCGAGGCCGGCTACGCGGCCTGCCAGGCGGCCCGGGCCGGGGCGTCGGCCGTGGGCCGCGGCCCGGTGGGCGCCGGCACCGGGGCCACCGTGGGGAAGTGGCGGGGAGCCCAGGCGGCCCGCCCGGCCGGTATCGGCTCGGCGTCGGTGACCGAGGGCGACCTGGTCGTGGCCGCCATGGTGGTGGTCAACGCCATGGGGGACCCGCTCGGCGCCTCCGGAGCGGGGCTGGCCCGGCCCCGCCTGCCGGTCGCCCCGGCGCCGGTCCTGGCCGACCGGCCGGCCCCGGCGGTGGAGGCCACGACCATCGGCATCATCGTCACCAACGCCGCGGTGGACAAGCTCGGGTGCCGCATGCTGGCCGAGGCCGGCCACGACGGCCTGGCCCGGTCCCTCGACCCGGTCCACGGCGCCGCCGACGGGGATGCCCTGGTGGCGGCCGCCACCAACTCGGTGCCGGCGCCGCCCGCCGTGGTGCGGGCCCTGGCCGGGTGGGTGGTGGAAGCGGCGGTCGCCGACGCCCTGGCCTGACAGCCGGCGGCCCTACTAGGAGCGGACCACCACGCTGCCCGCGGCCTTGTCGTGCAGCGTCTGGTTCTGACGGTCCCACAGCGGCCAGAGGATGTCTAGGATCCACCCGATCACCGTGACCTGGAGGACCAGCAGCACCAGGGCCCGGAGGGCGGCCCGCCCGGGCGGGATGGAGTAGGCCGGGTTGCGGGCGTCGACCACCCGGGTGCGGACACCCATGTTGCCGATGGTCTGCCCGCTCGGCCGGCCGATCATCAGCATCAGGTACACGAAGAACACGACCGCCGATATGCCCTCGATGGCCCCCTGCGTGGCGCCGATCAGGCCGAGGACGAAGCCGATGGGGATGCCGATGATTACCCCGTCGATCACCGTGGCCCCGGCCCGTCTCCACCACCCGGCCAGTCCGCCCTCAGGCGTCCAGCTCGGGTAGCCACCTCCCGGGTAACCACCTCCCGGGTAGCCCCCCGGCGGGGGCGGGTAACCGCCCCCGGGCGGCGGGGGCGGGTAACCGCCCCCGGGATAGTCCCCGCCGGGCGGAGGAGGCGGGTAGCCCCCACCGGGGGGCGGGTAGCCGCCACCGGGAGGAGGCCAGTCCCCGGAGCTGAGATCGGAA
>JAKAXN010000604.1 GCA_021816565.1 Actinomycetes bacterium | reverse complement strand
ACCAGTTGAGCTCCGGCGGCGGCCGGAACCTGTCAAGGCCTTTGAGACAAGAACTCAGGATTTCTTCTGAAGATCGGTGTTGATGGCGGGGTTGTTTATCCAAGCGACGGTGGGCAGCTTGGGTGGGGTCGGGCGTCGGCCGCAGAACCGGTGGGGGTTGGTGGCGTAGGCGGCGTCGAGGGTGGAGGCGCGCTGGGCGCGGATCTCGGTGGCGGTGCCGTAGTGGACCGATGCCGGGGTGTGCAGGCCGATGCCGGAGTGGCGGTGTTCGTGGTTGTAGTAGTCGAAGAAGGTGGCGCAGAAGGCCCGGGCGTCGGCGATCGAGCCGAAGCGGGCGGGGAACGCCGGGCAGTACTTGAGGGTCTTGTTGATCGCCTCGGAGTACGGGTTGTCGTTGGAGACGTGCGGTCGGGAGTGGGTGCGTCCGACGCCGAGGTCGGCGAGGAGCTCGGCGACGCCCTTGGAGGTCATCGAGGTGCCCCGGTCCGCGTGGATGGTCAGCGCGCCGTTCTCGACGCCTTGGGCGGCAACGGCGGCGGTGATGAACTCCTCTGCCAGCTCGGCGGTCTCGGTCGCGGCCACCATCCAGCCGACCACGTAGCGGGAGAAGATGTCGATCGCGACGTAGCAGTCGAACCACACACCCTTGGCCGGGCCGCGCAGTTTGGTGATGTCCCAACTCCAGCACATGTTCGGCCGGTCGGCCATCAGCTCGGGGCGGGCCCGGGCAGGGTGGGTGGCCTGCGCTCGGCGCTCGCGGACCTCACCGGCGGCTCTCAGCACCCGGTACATCGTCGAGATCGACGCCAGGTAGCGGCCCTCGTCGAGCAGGATCGCCCAGATCTGGGCCGGGGCGAGGTCGCAGAACCGGGGGGAGCGCAGCACCGCCAGCAGCCCGGCGGTCTCGGCCTCCGACAGCGCGTTGGCCGGGGTGCCGCGAGGAGCGGGCGGGCCGAGCGCGGGTGGGGCGAGACGCCGGTAGTGGGTGGCGCGGGACTTGCCCGACCCCCTGCAGGCTGCCGCGGTGCCGACCAGCGGCTCCAGCTCGGCGAAGCACGCCTCGATCACCGCTTGGGCCTCCCGCCACGCTCGCTGTCCGGACCGCTCTCGTCGGTCGCGCTCTCGGCAAGCATCTCCAAGAGCGCGTGCGTTTTTCCCGCGATGTCTAGCGCCAGCTTGTGCTTCGCGAGGTCCTCCTCGAGACGCTCGATCTTCTTGTTCGCCTTGGCCAGCGCAGCAGCGTCGGGGTTCGCCCTGGGCCGCTTCGAGCCGGCCAGGCCAGCCGCTGCTGCGTTGTCGCGAGCCCGGCGCCACTCCACGATGTGACTCGAGTACAGGCCCTCACGGCGCAACAGGGCGCCCTTATCGCCATCGCCGACACAGGCGTCGTACTCGGCGACGATCCTCAACTTGTACTCGGCGGTGAAGCTCCGCCGGCGCGGCTTGTCGGGAAGCTGGGGAGTCTCGTCACCCACCGCTTCATCATGGGCGCGCTGCATCAACATGGTCGGCATGGTCATCGCTGTCTACCTGATCCGGTCTCGCCCTTGAGGGATGGAGAGCTACAGCAGGTGTCTCAGGTCATGCTGACAGAAAGGGATCCGGGGACGTTGGGCAACTGGGTGGCCAAGGACAAGGTGGAGCGGGGTGAGACCGAGGGTCTGACCGGTGATGATCGGGCCGAGCTGGTCCGGTTGCGCTCGGAGAACGCCGAGCTGCGGATGGAGCGTGATGTCCTCAAGCGATCCGTGGTCCTGTGGGTGAAGGAGGCGATGAAGTGACCGTGGCCGGCTTCATCGCTTCCCAGAGGACCGAGTTCGGCGTTCCCCACGCTGTGGCCTGCCGGGCCCTCGAGGTGTCGGAGAGCTGGTTCTACAAGTGGCATGACCGGCCGCCCACCGAACGGGACCGGCGCCGGGCCGAGCTGGATGCGGCGGTCAAGGGGTTCTTTGACGCGTCGGGCGGCACTTACGGTTCACCGCGGATCTTTGACGACTTGGTGGAGGCCGGCTGGAAGGTGTCGGTCAACAGTGTGGCCGCCTCGATGACCCGGCTGGGGCTGGTGGCCCGCCCGAGGCGGCGGCGGAAGAACCTGACCCGGCCGGACAAGAAGGCCCGGCCGTTCCCGGACCGGCTGAAACGTGACTTCACTGCGGCGGCACCGAACGTCAAATGGTGCGGTGACATGACAGAAATCCCGACCGATGAGGGGAAGCTGTATTTGTCGACCGTACTGGACTTGTTCTCCCGGCGATTGTTGGGGTGTTGCACGAGTGACCATCCCGACGCACCGCTGGCAGTGGCCACCATCCGCATGGCCGCCGCTGCTCGTGGTGGCGATGTGCGGGGCGTAATATTCCACTCTGACCGAGGATCTACCTACACGGCCAAGGACTTCAAGAAGGCTTGCCGGGATCTGGGGGTGGTGCAGTCGATGGGCCGGACCGGGTCGTGTTTCGACAATGCGGCCGCCGAATCGTTCTTCTCCAGCCTGGAACACGAGGTTCGCTCGAGGCACCATTTTAAGACAAAAGAGGAGGCCAGAACAATAGTTGTATCGTGGGCGTACGACTTCTATAATAACCGGAGACGTCACAGCGTCTGCGGTTCGAAGTCGCCCGTCGACTACGAGAACGCCTGGGCTGACCAGGCACCGGCAGCTTAAAGGGAGCCTCCACGATCAGAGGGGAAGCCCAATCGCGCCGCCGGAGGTGCGCGAGCTGCGG